>NZ_JBMPPD010000035.1:0-51348 GCF_049339825.1 Undibacterium sp. RuRC25W
TATATTCGATACTATAATCATGACCGCATCAAAATGAAATTAAAAGGGCTGAGTCCTGTGCAATACAGAAATCAGCCCTTAGTAGCATAGCAATTAAACTGTCCAACTAAATGGGGTCAGTTCATTTGCCGGCGTTTTTTTATATTTGTCCTACTACAATTGATACTAACACTGACGATTTAACGTAAATTACCCGTATGTCCTAATGAATAGCGTCCTGGTTGCGGCCATACCGTCAGTCCGTGTGGCTCCTGACCAACAGCGACTTTGTTGACGGCACCAGTAACAGTATCAATGCGATAGACCACGTCATCGTAGCGGCCAGATAACCATAGAAATTTACCATCGGCGCTCACGTTACCCATGTCTGGGCTACCCCCACCTGGGATTGGCCATTGTTGCACCACTTTACCGCTGGCAAAATCGATGACGGTAACGCTACCTTTGCCATTACGCGGGCCATGAATCAGATGCGAGCCACGGTTAGCGACATACAATTTGGTGTTATCTCGACTTGGGTACAAGCCGTGGGCAGCCACACCCGTCGGAATTAAGCCAATCTCTTTAAATGCATCGCCATCAATGATGTGGACGCCATCGGCTTCCATATCAGCAACATAAAACCGCTTGCCATCCGGCGAGATACGGATATCTTGCGGCATCCCTTTTTTGGATGAGCAAATCTCTGTCGCACCCGGACCTGCGAGACTAGGAACATCCTTAAACCGGATAGCTGGCATGGCTAATTTGAGATAGCCAACGACAGAGCGACTCTTCAAATCGATCTTAGCAATACTGCCGTCAAATTCGCAGGTAAAAATGGCATAGCTACCATCCATCGAAAAATCAGCGTGATTGATACCGCCGCATTGTGGCGTCGAAATCGCATACTGCAATGCCATCGTGTGTGGATCACGGAAATCCAGTCGATGCTTCGCTTCTGCTACGACAATCGCGGAACGTCCATCTGGCGTGAAATATAAATTGTACGGATCATCCACCGGCAACGCTTTTCCTGGTTTTCCGGAACGCGGATCAATCGGCGTCAGGCTGCCAGAATCGAGGCGCTCCGCATTGTTCGCCACCCACAAGGTGCGCAGGTCCCAAGAAGGTACGATATGTTGCGGTGCCTTACCAACCTTAAACCGATCCACAACTTTGAGCGTAAGCGGATCAATCACAGATACATCGTTAGAGCGCAAATTAGGTACATAAACACGCTCCAGATCATCTTTGACCTGTGGACTCAAATGGCCCGACCCTGTCTCGCTGTACAAATTACGAGCGTCAATCACTGCTGGCATTCCAGGCACGGTGGTAATTTTTACTGCTGGTTGAACGGCTGGGGTAGCGCCTGCCACTAAAAAGTGAAAGCCAGCAACGGACAGAGCTGCAGTGATGCCAACACGAATGATATTTTTAAATTTTAAAGACATACGTAATACTCGTTACTTCAGTTCAATGGTGTTTATCGGGTGGCAGTCACGTGTTTTATCGCTGCAACTGACGTATCTATAATTTGTTTGACGGCTAACTGTCCTAATTCTTCTGTCGCATGGCGTGGATCGCCATATACACCGTCTGCCTCGGTCGGCTTAGCGGCATGACTCATCGCATCGCTACGCACAAGAGACCGATCCAACGCCATAGTCAACGCGGTATCCGCTAACCCAGCATGCAATCCGATTTCCGCCATACTAAACCCGCGACGACGCAAGGTGTTGACGTAAGTCACTGAAACGGCCTGATAATATTCATTCAATGCCACTACATGGCAGGATGGATCGTTAGCCCACTCGCGATCCAGTCGGTTCGCTACTTTTTGCATATTTTTTTGATAACCGCCATGGTCACCTAAAAAAATCACGTCCTTAAAACCATGTTGTTTAAAACTGCGTGCAGTGCCCTCCAGCATCGATTCAAACGCACTGTCTGGGATCGAGATCGTCCCTGTAAATCGCATATGCCCTGCGGGGGGATGAATACTCCCCTCTGGTACATAAGAAATCACTGGTGCGACTAAAGCATTTCCCAGAGTTTGCGCAATCTTTTGTGCCAATAAATACGCACGGACATTGTGCTTGCCTAAAGCAACGTAAGGCCCGCTTTGCTCGGTGCCACCAATCGGAATCAGAATCGTCGTGCTACCACTGGCAAGCCGATGCTGCACTTCGGTCCAGGTCATATGATCAAGCTCGACTTCTGGCGTTGTAGCAAAACAAGGTGTCTGTGGCGCAATGCAACATGCCAGCACGACCAAGGCTCGACTAAGTCGCCTCATTGCCAGTGAAGCATCGTTGATGTTTCGGGCAATGAGCCGCTCACTACGTTGAACAGCCGTTGCGCTAGAGGCACTGATGCGAGTGTGCCGATTTTCTGTCAAAGAATTCATAGACGAATTATGAGGCCGAAATTTGGAAAAAAGAGCAGCGCAATAAAAAAATAGCACTGTGATGGCTTTTATTGATCTGAAACCAAGAAAAAATTCGGCTAACTCCCTTTGAAGGACGAAACTATTGTACGAAGCCCATAATAAGCGTTTCTTTTTTTAAGATAGAACTTGCGCGAAATGGTTCCTATAAGAAGACGAGATGAGTTATTTGTATTTTGCAAATACATGACAAGCAGAGGCAAAAAATTTGCCAAGACAATATGATAGATATGCTATCCGTAGGAACTAGATAAAAAGGCAAAATTTACCGCCGAATGTCCGCTAACCTACCTAAAGTCGCATTATTTCTTTAAATTAGCCGAAGATTTTCGGTTAAACCACCACATCAAGGTATAATCCCCATCTTGTAGATCGGTTTTCTTTTGATCGAACAGATTTTCTTGTATCTGTGACTCTATCTGGACACCCTCTAGTTGTATGTTGTGGTGACCTTGACCTCGTTTCAATCTCACGCACTGTCTTTGCTTGCTGCATATCAGTACCGCAGATTCAGCCTACATAACGTATCATTTTTGCGCCATTGCACACGATCCGTGTAAGCCACGTGCGCCAAGAATCAAATACCCAATCCTGGCCGGTGATGTTGTTCGCCAGCTGGCATGATCCGCCTACGATATGCAGGGCGGTATTTATCCCTAGTTACACTTTTTATGAATGTGAAAATACAATGGCAAAAGAAGAACTCTTAGAAATGAGTGGTATGGTTGAAGAAGTGTTACCGGATTCCCGTTTCCGCGTTAACCTCGAAAATGGACATCAGTTGATTGCCTATACGTCAGGCAAGATGCGCCAGCATCACATCCGCATTCTGGCGGGTGACAAAGTGACTTTAGAAATGTCACCTTATGATTTGAGTAAAGGCCGGATTACTTTCCGCCATATCGAAAAACAAAATGGTGGTGGCGGCGGTCAGCCACGTCGTCGTTACTGATAGCAATTACCGTTAAATCAGGTCAGGATTGGTGCGTAAAGTGTTTACGCAGCTAATCTCAGTCTGAAAATACTTGTCGCGTCACCCACTCTGCCACCGCGGACCAACTACGGAAATCCGCGACAGAGCGGCATGCGATATGCGGATGACGCGCTTGTAGCATGCGCGATAGGGCAGAACCGGGACCTAGCTCGAGCACAACCTCGATACCCGCCTCGTGATATGCATCCATGCATTCGTGCCAACGGATCGTCTGTGTCATCTGCGCCAGCAGGCTCTGCTTGCTACCGTAACTATCCCTTACCTTCAAGGCATTCACCCCCGCGACCACTGGGGTGATGATCGGCTTTGTCTGCTGATTGAATATACCCTCTAATGCTCGGGCAAATACTGGCGTTGCATCAACCATCAACGGTGTGTGGGATGCAATATGGACTGGCAACATGGATAAGTGAAGTTGCCCTGTCGTCTGCTGACGTAGTATCGATTCTGCCGCAACAACATCCGTGCGAAGACCAGCAACAATCGCGTTATTCTCTGCCGTCACGATCGCAATATACAACCGGTGTATAAGGCAAAATTGCTGCAAGCGGTCAATATGGATGCCACTGACGGCCAGCATCGCCTGCGATAAGCCTGACGCAACACACGATTGCATCGCCAGCCCTCTCATGCGAGCAAGGCTCACTGCCTGTTCCACATTCATCTCACCACTGATGGCATGCGCCGCAAGCTCACCAACGCTATACCCCGCAACCAGCACTGGTGTTATGCCGTCCATCCCCGATTGAGCACACAAAGCAACCCAGTTGAGCAGCGATGCGGCAACGATGAGAGGTTGCGCAAATTGATTGTCAAACAGCTGATCTGGAGTATTTAACAGATGCTTCAATGCCAACCCAAAACACCCATTGGTGTCAAGCTGCGCTAATAATATTGCGGCATGCTCGTTGGTCTCAGCGAGAGCAAACATATCGGGATGCTGCCCGCCCTGCCCTGGACACAGCAATGCAAACTTACGCATTGCAACCACTAAATACGGTGTTCTCTACCTGATAAATAAACCAGGTTGCGGCTAATAAATCAGCAGCGCCACCAGGAGAAAGGCGACGTATCACAAACGCCTGATGGCATGCTTGTGCTTGGTTGAGCCAATCGGTCTGCGCAGTACCACCGGCATTCAAAAAGTGACGCGCGGACTGACGTGAAAACGCCGCTGCCTCTGCACCACCACGGTAGTACACATTGGTATCGTGCATATTTGCCATGAGTAAAAACAAAGCATCAATTTGCGCTTCTGTCGTACTCCGCCCCGCCTTCAGACTCTGTAACAGGTGCGGCAAGGCAAGCTCAAAGACGGAAGGAAAGCCCAATGCCGCTTCTTCTCTTGCACCGCTAATCGCGTAATGTTGAGCCACTTGCAAACCATGGCTGAGCGAATGCTCAGATAATACCGTCGCCGCCTCATGCAACGCGACGACGCTATGTGTAGTCAGATCAGTCCCCCACTGTGCAATCAATGCAGAACGTATCTGATTGGCTGAGAATCTGTGTTCCAGACAGTGTCCAAGCGCTGCACATAACAGCCCTAAGCAAAAAATTGCTCCACGATGCGTGTTGATACCCTTTGTCGCGATGAGCATCCGTTGTTCCGCGTGAATGCCAAGCTCTTTTAATGTCTGAAAATCCGCACCTGCGATACCGGCTAAAGTCATGTCACGGAAATAATGGCGCAACGAAAACAAGCTACGTAAAAACGTCTCTGCATTCATATCCGTATGACTACCGTTATCGCGCAGCGAGACCAGTCCAGGTTTGGGATACAGGACGAGCTCTGTGTAAAGACTACGAACAGCAATGCGTGCAACCACTGCCGCAACACCGCGACGCTGTGCGATTGTCAGTGCTGGCTGATGACCCATCCCTGATGTTACTTGGCTTTCGTAGGGAGCAGCCGTCGCAGAAGAAAGGAAAATGGACATGTGATCAGACCAGATTTAAACTTTGTAGCAGGTCGAGTTTCGACATCAATCTGACCTGTTGATTGTCCTTGACTAACAGACGTTGTGCATGACTGGGCTCAGGCACCAGATCCGATAAAGACCATTCTTTCCATGCGACCGCTTGACCAGCAGGAAAAATGATCTCGCCGTCCAATGGCAGCAACGTCTGATATTTGCGTAATAAGGCAAGCCCCTGAACCAGATGCTCTTGGTTTTGCGGACGGAATAACACATCAATGTCGGATTGCTCATTGACGTAACTTTGCCCTGTCAGAAACTCAAACACCAGAGAACCATAGACGCGCCAGCGTATGCCTACCGCACTCGCTTCATTATTAAAAAAACGTAAGTCCTGTTGCCAACGTGCGGCAACAAACGGTATCACTGTCACGAGTGCCAATGAGGGCTGATGCTCCAGAATGTCTTGTACTTTGACTCTGGCGGAGATGCGTGGCTTGCGTGGTTTAGGTTCTTTCTCCGGTACCAAAGCAAAACCAATGCAGACCTCATCTTGCTTGGCATCGACATCACGCCGACGCACCACAGCGGGCCACTCTTCCTGCTGCCAACGGTGCAAAGCTTGTAAGGTCAGCCCTGTGAATTCGTCAGGCACCAGCGCCATTTGTTGCGTAAAAACGCTCGCCCATGCCTGAGGTGACAACCACACCAGGTCATGTCGTTGAAAGTGCGCTACCTGATCCAATTCCACACCGCCTTCATCTTAAAGTCCTGATCACGAAACAGGTTCAGATAATACGGCATTCACTACTTTTTGTGCCATCGAACGGCCACCTCGTGTTGCGCCAGTGGCAATACGCTGATCAACTGGATCTGCATTATCGAATGCTGACAGCAATTGGGTGGCTAAATCATCTTCCCAGACGGCCTCAATACCACCCATGCGTTCGTAATTCGATGGTCCAGGGGCAAACACAGGATTATCCTTAGCTAATTCTATGAGGCGTTCCTCAGACACTTTCGTGATTCTGGCCATTGCCGGTAAGCCCATCACGCGGATGGTTGCTGCAGGTAGCGCATAACACGCGTCAGCCATCATCCCACTGGTAATAAAACCACCAGATAAGGCCTGATCATAGACCAGCGCAATAATTTTATGACCGGATTGCCGCGCCAGTTCCAGACATTTGCCAAGATGCGCCATATAGCTGTTAATGCCTAACATTTCATCACGATGGCGTAAACGTTGTCCCTGTGTATCGACCATGAGTAAAATCGGCCGTTGCGGAAAATCACGTACTGTCCGCAAGACTGCTTGTGCTTGTCTGAGCGCAATTTCAACACCGATTGGTGTATGTGTCGTCGTGCCAATGACGCTGATAGTGATGCCATTGACTTTAGCGGTGCCAGATAAAAAATCTGCTGCCTCGGTGATGGTATGCCCTTGTGGGAACAGTTGTGCCGCGACCTGACGCCAATATACCTGTTGATCCTGATTGATTTGTGCATCAACAGCAGCGCTCATTTCTTGCGCTGGCGCACGATTCTGGTTCTTGTCCGCATGAGTTAATTGTTCGGCAACGAGTTCGCGAAACGCGCTCGCATCAAGCATCGCAATTTTTTCTGGCTCAGCGATACCCAATTTTTTCCAGATTTCCATTGGCTCATGACAATCACCAAACGCCGCAATCCGTTGTGCCATCATGGACTGGTCATACTCCAACCCTGCCAGACCGAGTGACACAGACCCAGCCTCTTTGCCTGTTAAAGCGTCAATCGCCGCAATCGCTGCTGCCTTAAATTCAGCCACGTCATCCGCAACGAGCATCTGGCAGTCGCCCATCAGATAACGATGCTTGCCACCCGTTGTACGCCAGACTAAGGCACGGTCTTTTGAATCAAATTCTTCAACACCGTTCGCGGTTTCAATCACTTCAGGACCAGACATCGCCAAACGCGCTTCTTCTGACATGATGACTGCATTCGTACAACGGGCAACGATCCCCATGCCGCCAAAGCAGCCATTACTGCCACCATTAATGACAATCACCGGAATCCCCGCTGCACGTACCGCAAACACGGCACGCATCACCTCAGAAACAGCGATTAAGCCTGCATTGGCTTCATGCAAACGGACACCACCAGACTCTGCTAGCAAAATGACAGCGGCTGGTTTATCGATGACAGCGCGACGCATCAGTCCGACCAGTTTAGCGCCATGCACTTCACCCACGGCGCCGCCCATAAAACCGCCCTCCTGGGCTGCTGCAAATACGCGGTGCCCACCCAATTGTCCAATACCAATAATGACACCGTCATCAAACGACACTGGTGCATTTAATTGCGGCAGATGTGGACTCGTCCAGGATTTTGCCGGTGGTAAAATTTCTGTAAAACCATCGATCAGGGCATGGATCCGCTGCCGCGCTGTGGCCTCGATATAACTATTCATGTTGTCGCTTCCAGACTTGCTTCGATCGCCTGATCGAGGCGTAAACTCACCACGGCTGGCGTCGCCCCCATATCGTTAATGGCAATCCGTACATTCGCCAACTGCCAGCGCGCATTAAAATCTTTCATCACCGCTTCCCAGATGGTAGCAAAGCCAATCGCGGCGGTATTGATTTCAATTTCACACGCCGATTGTAAATCAGCATGATTGACCAGCACTTCTAAATTACCAGAACTGACCACGCCAACCAGTTGCGGATTAAGGGGTAATTGACGGGTGCCGTTTTCAAAACGAAATACTAAAGTTTCCATACGCGTCCTTACCAGTTTCTGAAACGTTTTGGTGGCTGATACAACCCTTCGGAGGCCCGTACCAAGTCTTTCATATTTTTTGCGGCCAACAGATCGCGGGTGGCATCACGCTTGTCGATGCCAAGATCTTCTGGTCGCTTGATAATGCCTCGGTCGCGCAGATTCTCGACCATCCGCTGATCTCTGCCCAGACCAACTGCGGTATAACCTGCCACACCACGAATGGCTTGTTCACGCTCTTCGTCTGTCCGGCACAGTAACAAGTTGGCGATGCCTTCTTCTGTCAAAATATGGCTGACGTCTTCACCATAAATCATCACTGGTGGCAATTCCATATTTGCCTGTTGAGCCAATTGCCACGCATCGAGCTTTTCAACAAACGCGGGTTGCATATGTTCGCGGAACGTTTCCACCATCTGCACCACGAGTTTCTGACCACGCGGCATTGCATATTTTCCATCCCTTGCTTCGCGTCCCGCTTTTAACCATGCGGGGCTGGCATGACGCCGTCCACGCGCATCTGCCCCCATGTTGGGGGCGCCGCCAAATCCTGCGATGCGGCCCAAGGTGGCCGTTGACGAATTCCCTTGCAGATCAATCTGTAAAGTCGAGCCAATAAACATATCGCACGCATAATGACCCGCTGCCTGACTCATCGCACGGTTACTGCGCATGGAGCCATCAGGACCCACAAAAAACACATCAGAACGAGCGCGGATATAGTCTTCCATCCCCAACTCAGAACCAAACGAATGTACCGAAGAGACAAAGCCCGCCTCAATTGCTGGGATTAACGCAGGATGAGGGTTGAGCGCCCAATGGCTGGCGATTTTGCCTTTCAGTCCTAATGATGCAGCATAGGTCGGCAACAGCAATTCGATCGCGGCGGTATCAAAACCAATACCATGATTTAAGCGCTTCACTTCATATTGAGCATAAATCCCTTTGATTGCCATCATCGCCATCAGAATCTGGATTTCTGAAATCAAGGCAGGATCGCGTGTGAACAGCGGTTCGATGTAATGTGGTGTCGGCGCCTTGACAACATAATCCACCCAGTCAGCAGGAATATCCACCCGCGGCAGTACATCAACAATCTCATTGACCTGAACAATAACGATACCGGATTTGAACGCCGTTGCTTCCACAATCGGCGGCGTATCTTCGGTGTTAGGTCCCGTGTATAAATTGCCTTGACGATCCGCTGCCTGCGCTGCAACTAAAGCCACCCTTGGGGTTAGGTCAACAAAATAGCGGGCGTACAATTCGAGATACGTATGGATTGCGCCAATGTTTAGCTTGCCCGCAGAAACCAACTTTGCCAGCCGCCCCGCTTGTGGTCCAGAAAACGAAAAATCCAGCTTAGAGGCAATGCCATTTTCAAATACATCCAGATGCTCTGGCAACGCCAATACGGATTGCAGCATATGCAGTTGATTAATCCGCTGCGGATCCAACTGCGTCATCGCTTTTGCCAAGAAGTCCGCTTGCTTTTGATTATTGCCTTCAATACAAACACGGTCTCCCACTTCCAGCGCGGCGTGCAATAGGTCGCCGACCCGTGTTTGCGGCAAAATCTTACCTTGCAAATCAGTACCTAACACTTGCGCCACGCGCTCAAGGCGTTGCACGCGATTTATTTGCAGCGTATTCCAGCGACCTGTCGCGGCCATTATTTCACTCCCATTAAACTATCCGGAAACGCCGTCGCAATTTGCGGGAAGACACATAACAAAATCACCGCTAATAACATCAGACCCAGGAATGGAAAAACACCCCAGATAATTTCTTTTAACGTAATATCCGGCGCGATATTCTTAATCACAAAAATATTCAACCCCACCGGTGGATGAATCAAGCCCATCTCCATCACAATCGTCATGACAACGCCAAACCAGATCAGATCAAAGCCCGCTTCTTTCAGTGGCGGCAAGATGATAGGACACATCATCAAAATGATTGATACCGGTGGCAAAAAGAAACCAAACACAATCACCATCGCCAGAATCACCATCAGCAATAACCACTTACTCAAATGTAGACCAACAACCCATTGTGCAGCGGACTGACTGATATTGAGATAACTCATCACATACGAGTACAACAAAGACATACCGATGATAAACAGCAGCATCGTTGATTCTTTGATCGTCGCTGAGATAAATGGTGCCATCTGACGTGGTCGCCACACGCGATACACAATCGCAATCAAACCCATCGCTAACAACGCACCCAAGCCTGCGGTTTCAGAGGGTGTTGCATAGCCACCATACAAGGCGACCATCACACCGATCAACAAAACGACAAATGGCAGAACGCGCGGCAGCATTTCTAATTTTTGCTTGAGACTGAAATGTTCCTCCTCAAGATACGCCGATTGAATTCCGTCTTTTTGATATGCCTCATACGCAACTGCATATTCCTTGCGCGCTCTGAATACCGCGTATCCTGCAAATAACAAGACCAGCAATACACCCGGTCCGACACCAGCTAAAAATAAACGACCCAGCGATTGCTCAGCAGCGACGGCATACAAAATCATGGTAATCGAAGGTGGCAACAAAATACCTAAAGTACCACCAGCAGCAATGATACCTGCGGCAAATCCTGGCGAATAACCACGACGGCGCATTTCCGGAATACCTGCAGAACCAATCGCAGAACAAGTTGCAGGAGAAGACCCCGCCATGGCTGCAAACATCGCACACGCAAACACGTTCGCGATACCTAATCCACCTGGCACCTTGTGCATCCACGCATGAATCGCAGAATACAAGTCCTTACCTGCCGATGATTTACCAATCGCCGCACCTTTTAAAATGAATAAAGGAATCGACAACAAAGTAATCGATGCCATCTCTTCGTACACGTTTTGCGTAATCGTATCGAGCGACGATGCAGGCATAAAAAAATACATGAATGCGCTGGCAACAATGCCTAAAGCAAACGCAATCGGCATGCCTGAAAACATGACAATCAGCGTCACCGCGCCATACAAGGTGCCTAAAGTTAATGGGCTCATGCGGTCTCCACTTTTTTATAGTGATCGTTTTTTTTCAACAAGGCAGTCATGACTTGCAACACAATCTGCAACGACAACAGCGTCATGCCAAATGCCATCATGGCATACGGTATCCACAGTGGTGGTGCGAAAGTCGATGAGGTGGTTTGGCCTTCTACCCAAGCTTCATGAAAGAGGGTCCATGATTTCCAGGAAAAGAATCCGCAAAAAGCGGCGCTGGCAATATCCACCAGAATCAAGCGCAACGCATTGATCTTCGGCGGTAACATTGATGAGAGCACTTCGATACCGATATGACCGCGGTAAGACTGCACGTAGGCTGCTGAAAAAAAACTAATCCCAATCAACATGAATACACACGCTTCATCTTGCCAGTCCGTCGGCACCTGAAACAGATAACGACTGACGACCGAATACGTCAACACCAGCGTGGTGATAAACATGCCCACCATCGAGGCGTTGACGATCTGGCGGTTTAAAAAATTAATCGCCACGACCAGCGCCCGTAACCATTGTTGATCCGGTAGTGCGGGCAATTGCGCGGTGACAGGTTCAAAGCCATGACTCATAGCAATTTCTCCGCCAGTTTCATCAATTTTGCGCAACTTTCATTACGGTCAGAATAGTCTTTCCACGCTGTTGTCCGCGCGATGGCTTGCCATTTTTTGACGGTCGCCGCATTGAGGTCAACTATTTTCGCGCCTTTCTTTTCATACACTGTCGCCACAGTGATGTCATCTTGTTTGGCCGCCTTGGTTGCTATCGCTTCCATTTCTGCACCGACCGTCATAATGAGGTTTTGCTGTTCTTTGGTCAGTTTGTCGAAGGTCGCTTTGGAGATCATTAATGGTTCCAGCATGTACCAGTAACTCTGACCGCGACCAGTGGTTAGGAACTTGGACACTTCTTCGAGTCTGAAGGAAATCAGCGAGGTCGATGACGTCATTGCTGCTTCCATCGCGCCAGTTTGCATTGCCGCGTAGATTTCATTGGAGGGCAACGAGACCACCGCAGCACCAGCAGCTTTCAACACCAGATCAACCTCACGCGATCCACCACGGATTTTCATACCTTTGACATCGTCCGGATCCACAACCGCTTTCGTCCGCGAAGCCACACCACCCGCCTGCCAGATCCAGCTAACGATGATCACGCCTTTTTCTTGCAGAATGCGTGCCAGCTCTTTGCCCACTTCGGCATTCTTCCAAGCAGCGCCGACTTCATACGATGGCACCAGCCCTGGCATCAGTCCAATATTGACCTCTGGCACCTCACCACCTGCATAGGAGAGAGGCACCAGCGACAAGTCCAGTGCGCCTTTGCGCATCGATGAGAACTGGGCGTTGGTCTTCATCAGCGAAGATCCAGGATAAATCTCAAATTTGAGACTACCGTTGCTGCGTTTTTCAACTTCAACAGCAAACTGGCGGCAAATGCGATCGCGGAAGTCGCCAGTGTCAATCGTGCCACCAGGAAATTGGTGAGAGATTTTTAAGACCTGATTTTGCGCCCAGACAGCACTAGGCAACATAGCTGCCAACGGTGCCAGACTTAAGGCTTGTAAAGCGGTTCTTCTGCTGTTTTTAGTTTGATTGATGTCACTGCCGACTGATACGGCATGCTTTTTGGATGGGATAAACATGTTGTCTCCTAAGTTTAATGTCGTAAAACTTATCTCGGGAGCTATTCGATGATGCTCCTCTATTGATCAGAAATAACGCTGCAATGCCACCTGACTCTCTTATCTCTACAAATTTGCTGTCTGAAAGAGAACAACAAACTGTTAAACCAAGGTAGTTAAGGTGTATTTTTGTGCTTCCCTGAATTCTTGTATACAAGATCGTTTATTTTGCATTCAAAGTCAACACTAATATATACTAGGGACGCTTATTATCAAGTTGCACAGGGATCACAGAATGAAAAATCGCTCAACCAGCCTTCGTGAAGAAATTGAAGAGATGATCGCCATGGGTCATCTACAACCCGGCCATCATTTAGATGAGACAGAGTTGGCGACACAATTTGGTGTGTCACGCACACCAATCCGTGAGGCGCTCATCCAATTGGCCTCCATGGGAATCATTGATATGCGCCCGCGACGTGGCGCGCAGGTCGCAACGATCAGTCCACAACAACTAGTTGAAATGTTTGAGGTGATGGCTGAGTTTGAGGCGATGTGCGGTCGCATGGCCGCAAGACGAATGAGCAAAGCTGAAATGCAGGAATTACAAGCGGCCCATCTTGCCTGTCAATCCGCCAGCAACACCGATGATACGGATGATTACTTTTATCAAAATGAACAGTTTCATCAGTTGATTTATCAGGGTAGTCACAATGAATTTTTATCGACGCAGGCACTGAATCTGCATCGGCGCTTACGGCCTTACCGCCGTTTGCAGTTACGGGTACGTGATCGCGTGAAAATGTCATTTCATGAACATGATCAGGTGGTAGAGGCGATCATGGCTGGTGATGGCGAACAGGCAGCGCAATTATTGCGCGGACATATCATTATTCAGGGTGAGCGGTTCGCTGATTTAATTGCTTCTCTGAAAAATCTAAATACAGAAGCGTAACCGCCGCCGACTTCTCAGCCAGTAACACGATACAACATGCTTACCGCGACGGCGAGTAGAAGTGCAATAAAAATCCGCTGCACCACGTTGGTGGGCAAATGTGCAGCGATTTTACGTGCGGTGAGGGTTCCAATCACTGTCGTCGTGACAAACAAGGCTGACAACAAAAGCGGAAGGCTAGCACCATTAGCAACTGCCATCCCTACGCCCATTGTTCCCACGAGCGAAATGACGAATAACGACGTCGCAACTGCGCCATGCATACTGACATTCGTAAAATGTCGAAGCATAGGCACGATAATAAAACCGCCACCAACGCCTAATAATCCAGAACTTAAACCAGCAACACCACCGATACTAGCGATCACAGCGGCTGATCTCGCATTCCAGTCAAAACGGCCAGTATTCGCATTGACTTGTGCCAGGCAAGATTTTTTATCTTCGGCGTGCACGTGCCTGCGTAACTGCGAGTAAAGCCGCATCGCCACCAAGATCAGCAATACCGCAAAGCAACGCATCAACCATGCTTGTGATAAGTGTTGCGCGAGTTGAATACCCAGCCAAGTTGGGAAACACCCCGCCAGCGCCATCAACAAGGCAGCACGATACCGCACAAGATTCTTACTGAACCCTTCAATTGCACCGATGATCGCGCCAACAGTCACCGCCAGCAGTGCCACTGGCATTGCCTGTTGCATGGTCCATCCTTGGCTATACACTAAGACAGGAACAGCCAAGATACCGCCACCAGCACCGGTCAATCCCATCACGAGACCAACCACAATACCAGCCAACATCATCAACACGAGTGCAAACGAGAACATCTTTGCGGCCCCTTATACATAAAACACATAAGCTTATTCATTTAATGCATAATGATACTTGGAAATGACTGCCCCGAGATCATTTTTGCAGCGTGCTGTGCAAAAAATCGTCTGCGGTGCATTGATCAATGTGATTTGTTTAACACGAGACATCGTAAGAAATGGCCGGTCATCCGCCTGCCATGAGTGTATGTTTTATTCATTCTTATGCATTTTTAATCAATTTTTATGAACCCACAGATAGAAAGCTTTTTCGATCCTGTCACCTTTACCGCCACCCATGTTGTGTACGATGAAAAGGGAGGCCACGCGGCGGTGATCGATCCGGTGCTCGATTACGATCCCAAATCAGGCAGAACCCAGACGCAGCATGCAGATCTGATTCTGCAATTTCTGCAAGCGCATGAATTGACGCTGAGTTGGATTCTCGAAACACACGCCCATGCCGATCACTTAACAGCAGCCTATTATCTGCGGCAGCATGCTGGTGGCAAAATTGCCATTGGTAAGCACATCAGCCAGGTACAGTCAGTCTTCAAACACCTGTTTCATCTGGAACCACAATTTGCAACCGATGGTTCGCAATTTGATCATTTATTCGAAGACAATGCGCTGTTTCAGATCGGACATTTACAAGCCAAAGCGATCTCTCTGCCTGGGCATACGCCTGCGGATATGGCGTATCTATTCTTCGACGAGACTGCCGATGCCGTATTTATCGGCGATACGATGTTTATGCCTGATGTGGGAACGGCTCGTTGCGATTTTCCAGGTGGCGACGCACATCACTTGTATGCATCCATACAAAAACTGCTGGCACTCCCACCGGCGACCCGCCTTTTCCTGTGCCACGATTATCCCCCGAACGACCGGGCACCGGTGTTACAGACCACGGTTGCAGAACAGAAAGCGTACAACATCCACGTGCGCGATGGTGTGAGTGAAGAAGAGTTCGTCAACATGCGAAAAAAACGCGATAGCGGGTTGGAGATGCCAGTGCTTTTGTTACCGGCGATTCAGATTAATATCCGAGCCGGGCAATTTCCTGAGAAGGAAGACAACGGCGTCGCCTATTTGAAGATACCGCTGAATCAGCTTTGAAGGAGAAGCTAGTTTCAGCAATATTCCGGATCACGCGCAAGTAGTGTTTTTATGCCAGCAGCTCAGTGCGTTCCCGTGCAAAGTCCTCAAACTGACTTACGCTTAACGGGCGCGAAAAATAATACCCTTGTACTTCGATACAACCTTGCTGGCGTAAAAACTCTAGCTGCTCTGCCGTTTCCACCCCTTCGGCAATCGTCCTCAGTCCCAAGCTCTTAGCGAGGCCAATTACAGCACTAACAATGGCTTTGTCCTCAGGATCGGTATGAATATCGCGCACAAAACTACGATCAATTTTGAGTTTATATACTTTGAATTTTTTTAAATAACTGAGCGAAGAATAACCTGTACCGAAATCATCAATCGACATGTGTACCCCACGCTCATGCAAGTTATTCATGATCTCAACGGCCCCTTCTGGATCATGCATAGCGACACTCTCAGTCAGCTCAAGCTCGAGATATTTGGTACTGATATCAGCTTCTTGCAAAATCCTACTGATCGTGTTGGGTAAATCACCATGACGGAACTGCACTGCCGATAGGTTGACTGCCATGCGTAAGTCATTAAAACCTCGCTGATGCCATACTTTCAATTGCGTCATCGAGGTACGTATAACCCATTCACCGATAGCAAGAATCTGTCCGGTTTCTTCTGCTACAGGGATAAATTCATTGGGCGAAATACTGCCAAGCTCAGGATGATCCCAGCGCAACAATGCTTCGATACCGATCAATTCGCCGCTGGCAATTGATATCTGTGGTTGGTATTGCAGCGATAACTGATCTCGTTCTAAAGCGTTACGTAAAGCATTGACCAGTTCAAGATGGCGTGCTGAACGCGCTTGCATTTCTGGGGTAAAGAAACGATATGTATTACGACCTTCACGCTTAGCGCGATACATCGCTGCATCGGCGTTTTTCGACAGCGCTTCTAGATTATCGCCATCATTCGGATACACCGCAATGCCCATGGAAGTGGTGATATTGAGTTCAAGCTCACCGACATAATAAATCTGTTGAATCAAACTCATTAATTTTTGCACGACCACTTCCGCGCCATTGGCGTCGATACCGGGTAACAACAACACAAATTCATCTCCGCCGAGGCGAGAAATCGTATCCTCTGCACGTAAATTGCCCACCAGACGTCTGGATAATTCAACCAATAAAGCATCCCCGAAACTATGGCCCAATGAGTCATTGATATCTTTAAAATGGTCAATATCAAAAAAAACAACTGCCAGCGACTCTTTGGAACGTGCCGCGCGCCCGAGTGCGAAGCGCGCCCGCTCCTCGAGTAGAGTACGGTTAGCGACACCAGTCAGTGCATCAAAATGCGCGAGATACTGAATACGTTCTTCGCTACGTTTTTTCTCGGTAATGTCTTCCTGAACAAATAAAAAATGACGGACATCTCCGCGTTCATCGCGAATCGGTGATACCTGAATGAAGTCGGTATGCTCCCGTCCGGACCTGTCCATATGATTGAGTTCAGCATGCCAGCTTCGTCCTTGACGCAGATTGCGTAACATGGATTTATAGCTTAACTTCGACGGCTGATTTTTGTGATAGAGATCAGGCCGTTTTCCCATGACTTCTTCAAGTGTCTTGCCGGTACTGTTTAAAAATGCAGCATTGACGTACTCGATATGAATCCGATGATCAGTAATGATAATCGCGTTTGAACTCTGCTCGACAGCCTGCGATAACTTACGTAACGTGCCTTCTGAATTTTTGCGCTCAATCGCAATGGCGATAAAGTGGGCTGCCATTTGCAGTAATTGAAGATGGAAGGTGTGCGGTGTCGCAGGTTTTTTATGATAAATTGCAAAAGCACCTAACACAGTGTTGTTTGACGAGTAGATGGGCTCCGACCAACAAGCGCCCAATCCTGCTGCTTCTACAAGAGGTAGGTATGCTGCCCAGAAAGGATGGGTTGCGAGATTTTCCGCAATTGTCCGTCGACCTGTCGCAATCGCGTTTCCACAAGAGCCAACTCCTGGAGCGATTGCCAGACCGTCGATTGCTTCGCAATAAGACGCTGGCAAATGCGGCGCCGCACCGAATTGCAAACGCTGACCATCGTCACTTGCTAACATGACAGAACAAATGCTATCTGGAATAATCATTTCTAAACGCAAAACCACATCCCGCAATATGTCTGATAACGACAGACCGCTGGTGATCTTTTCCAGCATATAACTGCGTAGTGCCTCGGTTTGACGCGAATGAAAACGCGCCTCCTCTAATTCAAAACGGGTCAGAGCGTGACTAACATCCACCGTCATTTCTAGCAACAACTGACAGGATGCTTCATCAAACGCATTGACGCTGTCGAGAAACAAATTAAAGGCACCGATAATTTTGCCATTTTTATGCAAAGGCAAAATCGCCATTGATCGCCAGCCATACCTAGCAGCGCGTTCATACCAATGGTAATCCATGACGTCATGCAAAAAATCCTGACACCACATTGGCTCACCATTAATCAGCACACAAGAAATGGGGCCTAACTGACCATTGCCATTCGGTTGCCGAGAGATGGTCAGCCCATCCATGTATTCTTGTCCGTTATTGCCGTAATAGGTCACAGGGACAAATTGTTGATTCGTTTCGTCGATAACACCAATCCAAGCCATCTTCATACCACCGAAAACAACCGCACTATGGCATATCTTAGCAAACAGGTCCGCTTCGGAATGACTACGGACAATCGCTTGATTGCATTGACTCAGCGCATTGTATAAACCTGTCAATCGACGATTTTTTTCGTTGATTTCATGATGTTTCATCTCGGCTTTGGCGAGCTTATTCTGGGTCAGTACAATCGAGTCCTTGAGGCTGCCCTCCTGCTCATTTGACGTCGGAATGACTCGGGAGAAATCGCCACTCCCTAAATCTGCCAGCATCGCATAGATGTCCTCTAAAGGCGCGCCTAGCGTCTGATTCAACGCATGTTTTGCCCGCCATAGCAATGCGAGAAAAGCCACGCCAAAGAAGATAAAACAGAGTCTTAATCGTTGATTGAAGAGTTGTATTTCAGCCAGCGCTTTCGCAGTCCGTTTATCCATCAGACGATGCACCTCATCAACCGCGCGCATAATGGATGCTTTAGCACGCAGATAGTCTGCGTCATAGAGCATACTGCGGGCCATCGCATTTCCACGGGAATGCTCACGGGACTCATCGAACAACCGCATCGCTTTTCGCTCGGTGTCAGTCAGCAAATCAGAATCGTTTTTTGCTTCTGCCAGCGTTGAAAACTCTTCATTCGTAAAACCAGATTGACGCATGAGATCTAGTAACGATATTTTTTTACCAGCTGCGAGGGGTATCACGACGGGCTCATACGTCGACGTAAGTTGCTCCGGAGACAAGGTCCAGTAATTCACGTGACGGGTCATCGGGCGGGATTGCTTACCGTCGCGGATATCAAGAATTTGCTCAAAGAATTGTTGATAGCGACGATCTCCCGTATCAACATAGCTACGCGCCATGTTGGTCAGATCATCAGAGGACTGCCTTAATTCCTCAGACAAGAGATAAGAGGCGTCGCGCTGGTCAGCGGCACGATCAACCTGCGATTCTGATCGCAAATACAAAATCAGAACAATAGCAAACGACAACATGGCCACGAGTAGCCACCAAAAGCTACGGGTATAAGCAAATAAACTACGATGTGCCGGTTTAAGTTCCACTTAAAAACCCTCATGTATCGCAACAAATTTTTATAACTTTGGCAAATTTTTCTCAACAAAATATAGCAATAAAGACGATAGAAATCGTATCGACTTTATAGTCTTGAGTCATAGCACCGCTGGGGCGGTTTTGCGTAAGTCCTCGCTCTACACCTTTTTCGGATAGATTCTCACAAGAATAATCCGTGGTCCATTCATCTTCTTCACGACGGCATCAAAATGCTCAAACTCAACTTTCTGTCCCTCAACGGGTAAATCACCCAGTTTTTGCATGATCAGTCCACCGATGGACTCCACCTCATCACTATCGAGGTCGAATCCTAAGGCCATGCCCAAAGTGTATAAAGGTAAACTTCCTTTACCAATTAAGGTCCCATCATCGAGCAAGGTCCAATCGTTTTCATTTTGACGGAACTCATCTCTAATTTGTCCGACCAGCGCACTCAAGAGATTGTCCAAGGTCAAGAAACCAACGGGTTTGCTGCCTTTGTGCCCTACAATCGCAAAATGTGGCGCCCCTTTTCTGAAGCGACGGAACAGTTCCAACGCTGGCATATTCGGGGGCACGTATTCAACCTGCCGCAGATGTTTGCTGAGATCATCGAGATCTTTACCTGCTTGTTGAGCAAAGAAAAGATCTTTTAAATGCAACATCCCTAATACTGTTTTTTCATCTTCATCAAAATAGGGGTAACGACTAAATCGGTTGCGGGTAGCCGTACTCATATTTTCTTCAAGCGTCAGCCCCTTGTACATGGCTGCCACTTCGTTAATTGGCCGCATCAGGTCTGAGATTTCTAAACCACCAAAATCCAATACTTGCGCCATGATACTCCACTCATCACGAGTTTCTTTGGCACCACCGTGACTTCCACGCAAAATCAGCTTTAATTCTTCTGGCGAATAGTGACTATCACTGCCATGAGCCACATCTAAACCAATCCACTTCAACACCTTATTTGAACTTGTGTTAAGGAACCAAATTGCCGGATACATCATCCAATAGAACGCATAGAGCGCGGGTGCTGTCCATAATGAAACACGCTCCGGCATGCGGATGGCCATCGATTTTGGTGCAAGTTCACCGACAACAATGTGCAAAAATGAGATGACAAAGAATGCAAAAAAGAAAGAAACACCATGAATGATGTCTGCAGAAGTTACGTTTAACAGATCAAAAACAGGCACTAACATTCTGGCAAAAGCGGGCTCGCCGATCCAACCTAGGCCAAGAGAAGCGAGCGTGATGCCTAATTGACAGGCAGATAAGTAAGTATCGAGACGTTGATGAACTTTAAGCAATAAACGTCCTGGCAAGCCAGTACTTTTGGCGATACTACGCACCCGCGTTTGCCGCAGCTTGACCAGACCAAATTCAGCCGCGACAAAGAAACCATTTAACAATACCAATAACAGTGCGGCTACGACCAGAAAAAAGTTATTCAACGCAAAACCCTAGTAATAAACATCACAACACTTTAGACCAAATTACATCATCATGCTCGTTACAGAGACGATTTACCTCAAACCAGAGCATGTTTTAGAGCGCTTTGTGGGTATTTTATGGGCATTTTGCTTCATTGCAATAACAAAAATGAATAAGTCATGTTTTTTACAAAATAGTCCCCATATAAAGAAACCAACAAGACAAAGGACAAAGTCGAGATCTTGGCATACTACGTACAATCAGCCAGTGAGATGAGCAATAACGTGGCAAATACGTAAGTAAACATATAACAATGAGACGACGGCGAAGATAAACATACTGCAAGGAAGACGTAGCATCGATTCCTTTGATTCCTATTTAGTCCTAAAAGGAGAGCAATTTGTCTTTAGACTCCATCATGGCTGAGATCCATCTCAGTCTAACAAACACACCGACATTCAGTGACATTCGTTATTTACGCGCAATCATTGCCCTGATACGTCCACAACAACCCGACGATACGCAGCGCGCAACCGATAATTTACGTGCGTTGTGTTACGTGTTGCGGCAACAACCAGCGTGGCGAAAAAGCTTTCGTCAGTATCTGATTCAGATTGTCACCACCCGCAAACTAGTGCATTTACTCACTGACACTGGGATCACTTTAAACAATGGATTCTGGAGTGCCGGCGCAGAACGCCTTTTCAGTAAATTTTTACCACCCTTAGTCAATGATGATTATATAAAAGATATTTTCGGTCAGATCTTCGACCAAAAGACCGATCATCGTTGGGTAAATGCCGTCGCTGATGATATCTGGCACGATCTGATTCGCTCGATTGGTTTTCGCACACATAAAGCACGTCATACACATGCAATGCTGGCCAATGAGGTGTTAAATGCCATTCAGGTTTTATCGTACCGGATTACCAACATTGGCCTCGAAGCAGAATTAGTTCGCAACTACCCTGACATAGAAAATTTCGAATCGCCGTTCCTGCGCCAAAACGATGGCATCAACGAATATGTGATCCGTTATCGCGAATGGCTGACAGATCAACGCATCGTACGTGATGACAGCAAACACATCGAGGTCTTACTGGAACAATGTAAAGACATTGCCAGCCGCATCCGCCGCACAGCAGCGATTGCTGGTGTGTCGGTCAGTCTGACACGATTGCTACTGCGTCTAGATCAAAGTATGTCGCGTTTGGGCGTCTTATTAGCACTGCTTGATAGCCGAGACACCACCACTAGCATCAACATCGCAATCGGCCTATTCAAAGAATTAGTCAACGCAAACAATAAGCGCCATAGTCTGCGTCAGCTAATGCAGACCAATACCGAATTACTGTCATTACAAGTGACCGAGCGCGCTGGTAAAAGTGGCGAACATTACGTCACCAACACACGTGCCGAGTGGTTCGATATGTTGAACTCTGCGCTGGGAGCTGGATTCATCGTTGGCTTTATGGCGATGATTAAAATCCTGTTTGGTACGATAGCACTAGCGCCGTTTGGTTATGCATTGTTGTACAGTGCGAATTATTCATTCGGTTTCATGTTGGTGCATGTGCTGCACTTTACGATTGCCACCAAGCAGCCTGCCATGACTGCTGCGCTTATCGCTAAAGCGATTGATGAAGGACAGCAAAAACTAGATGAACTGGTCGAATTAATCGTGCGGGTGTTCCGCTCACAATTGATTGCAATTATCGGCAATATTGGTCTGGCAATGCCGACCGCATTTGCCATTGCATGGGCATGGCATGGTATCTACGGCCAACATCTGGTCAGCCCAGAGAAAGCACAATACCTATTACATGATCTGGATCCATTTGGTAGTCTGGCATTGCCTCATGCGGCCATTGCCGGCGTCTGTTTATTTTTATCCGGACTGATCTCGGGCTACTACGATAACAAGGCCAGCTACTCACACATTCCTGCACGCTTACGTCAACTGAGCTGGTTACGCAAACTACTTGGTGAGCAGCGTTTATTCAATATCACTGACTACATCGGCAATAATCTAGGTGCCCTCGCAGGTAATTTTTTCTTCGGCATCATGCTGGGCTCCATCGGGCAACTCGGGAAATTTTTCGGCTTACCCATCGATATCCGTCACATCACCTTCTCCAGCGCCAATTTCGCTTTCGCGCTGGCAGGAATGGACAATCACATGAGCTGGCATTTAGCGGCGTATTCCTTATTCGGGATCCTGTTAATTGGCTTGGTCAACCTAGCTGTCAGTTTTAGCCTCGCCTTGCTGGTCGCATTACGTTCACGCCGCGTCAGCTTTGGCAACGGCGGCAACTTGCTGCGCTTACTGATGCGTCGCTTTTTTTCTGGGACACGAGATTTTTTCTTGCCCGCTAAAATGAGTGACAAAGCGCCGGAAGCAAAATCGTAATGCGTGGTGGATGTGCATCATCTGTGGTTGATGCACATCAATGAGCACCTTGGCTTTGCTACTGAACAAACAGACGGGCGTACAATGAGTGACTACGTCAATGATCAACTGCCCTTTACACCCTCCTCATGAACAAGCCACTGCCTTCTCTGTCCAAACGTTTTGTTCCGCACAGCTTGTTGGAAGATGCGCTGGCAATCGTGACTGGCACCTTGTTTGTTTCATTAGGCATCGCTTTTTTTAATCAGGCGGGTCTGCTCACCGGTGGTACAGCAGGACTGGCTTTTCTTTTACATTACCGGACCGGTATCGCGTTCGGAACGATTTTCTTTTTGATTAATCTGCCTTTTTACTGGCTTGCATGGAAGCGTATGGGTTGGAAATTCACCTTAAAAACCTTCTGCTCCGTCGCGTTAGTATCGGTTTTATCCGGATACCATTCGCACTTCCTGCAACTGATCAACGTAACGTTGTGGGCGCCTTTTTATATCGCACTGATCGGTGGTCTGCTGATGGGTGTTGGCTTTGTGGTGCTATTCCGACATCAGGCAAGTCTGGGGGGAATTAATATTCTGGCACTCTATTTACAACAAACACGCGGCATCCGCGCTGGCAAATTACAAATGGGCCTCGACATCACCATCGTCTTGGCCTCCCTCACCGTCGTCACCCCAATGGCCCTCGCCGCCTCCATCCTTGGGGCATTCGCGCTGAACTTGGCGATCAGCCTGAATCATCGGCCGGGCCGATATATGTCGGCGTAATGCCATTGCAATTGCTTTTGACCTTCTTCGCTCGAGACAAAGTAATTTGTACGAAAAGAAAAGTGAGTGGCCCCCCGCCGGGCCCCGTCTGATCGCAACGAAGTGCAATCAAATCAAGCACAAATGCTTATTTTGTGTGCATCGCAGCAGAGACAAGATTTTGGCGTCCCTATGGAATAAGCACTCTATTTCTGAGCAATAAACGAAAAAATATCGCTTTTATTGTGTAAAATCGAGCGACATGGTCGCGCATTTTGCGCAACTCTCACCCAACATCTGGGCACGACGCCACCATTTTTTTCGGATGCCACAAGCTGTGTCCGCGATGAATGGAAACCCCGTGGCCAAACACAGAAAGTATAACGATGAACAAAGTAGTCATCAGCGGCACCGGCCTGTTCACTCCGTCTGAATCCATTTCTAATGAAGAACTGATTGCTTGTTTTAATAGCTATGTCCAGCAATTTAATACTGAGAATGCCAGTGCGATTGCGGCTGGTGAAGTCGTTGCATTGGAAGAGTCGAGTGTTGCTTTTATTGAAAAAGCCTCTGGCATCAAATCACGCTATGTGATGAACAAATCGGGTGTGCTGGACATTAACCGTATGGTGCCATCCATTCCAGAGCGCAGCGATGATGAGCCTTCAGTCATGTGTGAGATGGCGGTGGCGGCTGCCAAACAAGCCTTAGAACGCGCGGGTCGTACAGCCGCAGATGTCGACGCCGTAATCTGTGCTGCAAGTAATATGCAACGCGGCTATCCGGCGATGGCAGTTGAGATTCAGAGCGCGCTGGGAATTGATGGCTTTGGCTACGATATCAATGTGGCCTGTTCTTCTGCGACATTCGGCATTCAGGCTGCGGTGACAGCGATTCAAAGCGGCCAGGCACGTGCGGTATTGGTAGTTAATCCGGAAATCACCAGTGGTCATTTGAACTGGCGTGATCGCGACAGTCATTTTATTTTTGGTGATGCGTGTACCGCCATTCTGGTTGAGCGCGCCGATTTGGCAACGTCTGCACATCAGTTTGAAATTGTCGGCTTAAAACTAAAAACCCAGTTCTCCAATAACATCCGCAACAATTTTGGCTTTTTAAACCGCGCGGATGAATCAGGGATCGGCAAGCCAGATAAATTGTTCCGCCAACAAGGTCGTAAAGTATTCAAAGAAGTCTGCCCAATGGCAGCCGAGACCATTACCAGTACAGTAACCAGTGCATCGTTAGCCGTGACTGATGTGCGCCGGTTCTGGCTGCATCAGGCAAACCTGAACATGAACCTGTTGATCGCCCGTCTGATTCTGGGTCGCGATGCAACACCAGAAGAATCACCAACGATTCTTGATACATACGCCAACACGTCGTCTGCAGGCTCTATTATCGCGTTCCATAAACACCAGGATGATCTGGCAGCAGGATCGATCGGTGTGATCTGCTCCTTTGGTGCGGGTTATTCGATTGGTTGTGTCGTTGTAAAAAAACTAGGCTAAGTACTTTTATAGCGACGCAAAAAAACCGCCTTAGATGATCAAATCTAAGGCGGTTTTTTTGAGATCGCGTTTTTGCGGCGAAAATCCTGACGCCGCCGATTCCAGGTATCAGCTGTCCATTTACGCCTTCAGTGCTTTTTCTAGTAATCCGTGCAACTCGTCAAAAGATGGCTCGCCCAGATAACGCTTCAGCACATTCCCTTGTTTGTCGATCACAAAGGTCGTTGGCGTCATTCTGACATCACCAAACGCCTTGGCTAATTGCCCGTCGGCGTCGATCGCCACCTGAAAAGGCAACTGGCGGGTTTCGACATAGTTGAGGACATAATTTGCTGGGTCATAACTCATGGCAACAGCAACATACTCCAAACCATCTGCATGGTACTTATTGTAGGTACTGACCATCTTTGGCATTTCAGCGACGCAGGTAGCGCAGGACGTTGCCCAGAAATTGACCATCACTACTTTGCCGCGCAAACTTTGTGCAGAGATTTTTTCACCTTTCAGGTTGGTGAAGGTGACGTCTGGAATGGTGGTTTTTCCGGACAGGGACTGATAAAACAAGACCGCAAGCGTGATTAATGCGATCGCAGCAATGATGGCGAAAAGTCTAAACTTACGGGGGGAAGATGGTTCTAGCATGGTTCTCTCTCTGGCAGATTAGCACTGATGCCAAATAACAAGCGATCATTATAAAAGCGCATATCGGATTGTGCTTGCGCATCAACAAACAATATCGTCACTCGCGCTCATGTTTGTGGTGCGGTAATCCTTTTTCCAGCGACATGGGTGGTCAATACGATCGCCGTCGAGGTCGAGCCAAAGGCGTTTAATTCATTGATGATGCGCTGTAAATGTTCCACATCTGTTGCTAGCACACGCATGACAGCACCGTCTTCGCCCGTCACGGTATAACAATCGATGATCTCAGGACAGGATGCGACATACTGGGCATACGGACGCCCTTGCTGCGTTGACAGGCGTATCATGGCAGTAATCTGATACCCGAGCGCTTTGGGATTGATATCAGCGCGATACGCGCGGATCACTTCTGCCGCTTCCAGACGCTTAATACGTTCCGATACAGCGGGCTGGCTTAAATGGACCTGACGGCCAATTTCTGCATGTGACATTCGCGCATCTTGTTGCAATAATTGCAGGATTTTTTGATCAAATTGATCGATCTTGGGATTCATAAGGATTTATCGTCATTTTCAATTGAATTCCATCATCTGCCTCTGAATTGCTTATCAATCACTATTCATTCGCAGGAAACAGCTTGCTAAAGTAGAGCTTACACTAAACTCTTCAGACTATCAGAGAATCATCATGGCTACCCATATCACCAACACCCAAATCGCCACTATCGCACAAGAGTTTCAAACGCCTTGCTGGGTGTACGACGCGCGTATCATCCGTCAGCAAATTGCATTACTGAAACAGTTTGATGTGATTCGTTTTGCCCAAAAAGCGTCGAGCAATATTCATTTACTGCGACTCATGCGTGAAGAAGGTGTGATGGTGGATTCCGTGTCCTTGGGTGAAGTGGAACGCGCATTGATCGCCGGCTTTACGCCAACGCCAGATGCTGACCAGACGCACGCGCAGATCGTGTTCACCGCAGATTTGCTGGATCGTCATGCCCTGAAAAAAGTGGTTGAACTCAATATCCCAGTCAATTGTGGCTCGCCTGATATGCTGCGCCAGCTTGGTCAAGCGCATCCTGGCCATCCGGTCTGGCTGCGTATCAATCCGGGCTTTGGCCATGGTCACAGCCGCAAAACCAATACGGGTGGCGAACAAAGTAAACACGGTATCTGGCATGAAGAATTACCGGAAGCCTACAAGTTGATCGACCAGTATGGTTTGCAGTTGGTCGGACTACATATGCACATTGGTTCTGGTGTCGATTACGACCATCTACAAAGTGTCTGTGATGCGATGATCTCCCAAGTCAAACTGGCGCAGCGCGATCTGCAAGCGATCTCGATTGGCGGCGGTCTGTCGATTCCTTATCGTGGTGAAGACGATCTGGTCGATACAGCGCATTACTTCCAAATCTGGGATAAAGCACGTCAGGAAATCGAATCCCACTTAGGGCATAAAATCAGTATGGAAATTGAGCCAGGACGTTTCCTGGTTGCACAATCGGGCATCATGATTTCTGAATTGCGCGCACAAAAACAAGTTGGCAGTAATTTCTTCACCTTGGTCGATGCTGGCTTTAATGACCTCGCGCGTCCGGCGATGTATGGCAGCTTCCACCGCATCAGTGTGCACGCCGCCGACGGTACGCCGCGGACAGCAGCATTGCAACCGACCGTCGTTGCGGGACCATTGTGCGAGTCAGGTGACGTATTTACACAAGAAGAAGGCGGTATTCTCACCAGTCAGGATCTGCCAGCGGGCGAAGTCGGTGATTTGTATGTTTTCCATGATACCGGTGCATACGGTGCGAGTATGTCATCGAACTACAATTCACGGCCGTTGATCCCTGAGGTGTTGGTGGACGGTGAGCAGATCAAACAAATTCGTCGCCGTCAAACCATCCAAGAGTTGATCGCGCTGGAGATCTAATAATACACAAGACTGTTCTGTCCTTCGACAAAACAGTCTTTACCAAAACGCCTCAGGTAATCAAGGGGATAACGTAACGCTGATCAGTTCGGAGCCGGAAAATCCTCTAAAATCCCGGATTTTCTGGCTTTGAGGATGGCGTCATTAATTTTCTCGATAATCCCGTCATCTTTATCTGCGCGAACTGCAAAATGAACCGCATCAAGCAACACTGGTTTGGGTAATACGCTGATATCGATATGATCAAATTGCGGATAAGTACCTCCCCGCTCTTCTCTGATGTCTTGTAAACGGCGTTCCAGAAAACGGGGGTTTTTATTCGGAGAACTAAACAACGCAGCATCCATTCGATAAAACATCAGTTTATTGATTCTGGCGATGGTATTTTGTCCATCATTTTCGACTGTAAACAGCTTGTCTTTGAGCGCATCAAATTCGTTATTGAACATAATACCGCGCGGAATACCGATGGTCTTTCCATGTAAATCTGCATAGGTATTAAACGTAAATTGCTTGTCCGAGCGTGTGACCAAAAACACGTAACGCAATTGCACTGGTAACGAAAAATGAAAAATCTTTTCCCGATCACGGGTCCGACTCATCCCATAGATTACACCGTCACCATCCTCTGCATGCTTGACCGCGCGCTGCCAAGGCATGCGCTGCCATTGAATCCTGAGATTCTCTTCCATACCCAGATAATCAAGCAAATTTGATAAGCGATCAATTGGTAGAGACTGACCGTGCGAGTCAACGGGATCACTGCTGATCACCACAATTGCTCTACTATTTTTGAATTCAGTAGCGTCTTTAACTTCTTTACGGGCTGCAAATGAATGCGGCGCTAGTGGAAGCGAAATAAGCACGATGAGAGTACGAACTACGCCAACACAGAATAAATTTTTTAAGTGCCAAACAAATACAGGTAACTTCATCAGAGTCCAGAATTCTATCAATCACGCAATGCGATGTTGTCGATATGTGTTGTCGTTGTCTATCTGATTCGTCTTTAAAAAAGCGAATCTGCAAGCGAATTTGTACTAAAGTGCGCTGATCAGGTGAGCGAAAGAGGTTAACAGACGCGCCAACTAATGCACTATGCAGCATTGTCTGTTGATGGTAGCGGCAAACTTGTAGGGTGACAAGTCTTGAATACTCTCAGAAAAGACAAAGAGGCAATCGATGACCGCCTCTTTTTTCAGCACCCATGATCGTCAGCAATGAAATCAACTGGGTCAGGAAATAATAACGTCGTTAGTCGCGTCAAATCATCAAGAAACAACGCCGCATACCATCCGCATGCCACCACCACCCAACGGGGCGGGATGATCGCTGTTGTTATCACCACCAGCATGCACCATGATCGCATGACCGCTTAAGTCGGCGACCTTCAGACGTGGTGCCATAAGCGGATACGTTGCTTTACCGTCGGCAGCGACAACCAATGCGGGCAGATCGCCTTTATGGCCTTTGCCGTATGGTCCCAGATGTTCATTGGTTTTCTCAGGGTCCCAGTGACCACCTGCTGCTAATGCAGCTGTTGGCACGCCGTTGTTAAGGCCTGGTGCACATGAAGGATTAACATGCACATGAAATCCATGAACCCCTGCTGGCAAGCCACTCAGATCTGGCGTAATTAATAGGCCATACGGCGTATCTTCCAGTGTCAATTTACCAGCCGAACCAAGGACGCCATTGGCATCCACAAATTGTAATTCGACCGTTTGTGCGTGCGCCAGACCAGCGACGAGTGCACTCGTCGCGATGCATAGTTTTAACGAAAATGACATGTTTTCTCCTGATAGGTACGTGAGGTACGAGTTACCGTTCGACATGAATGTAATGCAATTGCGCACAGTATCACCACAGAGTGCGTTTGCAGACAATCACTATACCTGTTTTTCATTAAAGCGTTTTTTCCGGCAAGCTGGCAGAACGCGACCCTGGTAGGGGTAAATTATCCGCGGCGTGATAGGTAAACACCATCGAGAATTTGGTCGCATTCGTCTGATTTTTACCAGCAGCGTGAAACAGATTGCTATGGAACAACAACACATCACCTTGCTTTAAAGAAACCGGCACGGCTTGCGCCAGTAATGGCTGGTTTTGCGATAAATCGGTCCGTAAAAACTGTGCCGCATCGAGCTGGGCAACATCAATCATCGTTCGATGTGAGCCAGGGATCACCAGCAAACAGCCATTCTCGACCGTCTCGTCACGCAATGCCAACCATGATGACACCAGCTCTGCACGCTCAAACTGCCAATAGCGACTATCACGATGCCAGCCTGTTGCTGTCGAGTATTGTGGCTGTTTCGTCATGATGCAGTTATGGTGCACCTGAGACATCAATGCACCCTCACCCAACAATTGTCGTAGCGGCGTTGCCAGCGTTGTGCCCGTTGCCCACTGCGCTAGCAGCGTATCGCGGGCATAGGCTTGTAATATGCGTCGCGCGGTCTGTCCGCCTTCGGCCTCACGAGATACGGGGGCGCCTGGATAGCGGGTATCAGCTTCATACTCGATTGGCAGGATATGGTCCACAAGTTGCTGCCGTGCAAAAGCAATCACCTGCTCGCAAAAAGCACCGGAGGCGGCCTGTGGCAGGACTAAAAAACCCTGCGTCTGAAATTCTTGAATCTGGGCGGAACTAAGCATGGCCTGCATTTCGTAAAAGCACAAAACGTTATTGTGCCACGCTGAGGCCATGTTGATGGATAACAGATCAGACTCTGCAGAATTCTGTTGAACGTAACAGATACACAGACGCGTTCACGCTTCAATGTGTGCGAGCGCGCGACAGCTGTTTTTGCAGCGCATCAAAAATGCCGCAAAATGCGGCATAATGGTGCCAAAACCTATTCCGTGGTGTTAATCACCTGCAATAGCACCTTGTTACCACGAGTTTGCTATTGTTCTTGCCTGATCCTCAAACTGAGGCAGCCAGCGTGTTATACCGAATTTCAGTCGCCCATCGGTCGCTGATCGTTCGATATTATCCGGAATATCCAGAATTCGATTTTTGCTCACACCACTATGACACAGTCCATTTTAGAAAACATCAATGTCACCTCGTTTGACAACATGCCCACCCCGGAAGAACTGCACGCTCGGTTGCCTTTGAGCGAGCTCGCCGGTAATGTCGTCGAACAAAGCCGCGAAACACTGCGTAATATCCTTGAACGCAAGGATAAACGCTTATTTGTCGTCGTCGGTCCTTGTTCCATCCATGACCCCGTAGCAGGCTTAGATTACGCCCGTCGCTTGAAAGTATTGCAAGAAGAAGTCAACGACGTGATGTTCTTAGTGATGCGTGTGTATTTTGAAAAACCACGCACCACCACTGGCTGGAAAGGCTACATCAACGATCCGGATATGGACGATTCTTTCCGCGTTGATCAGGGGATGGAAAAAGCCCGCAAGTTTTTACTCGATGTCTGCGAACTAGGTTTGCCAACGGGCACTGAAGCGCTTGATCCAATCAGCCCACAATACCTAGGCGATCTGATCGCCTGGACAGCGATTGGTGCCCGTACCACAGAATCACAAACGCACCGTGAAATGTCGTCTGGTTTATCGACACCTGTCGGCTTTAAAAACGGTACCGATGGCGATATCAGCATAGCGATCAATGCGATTTTATCGGCCTCGCATCCGCATTCGTTCTTAGGCTTGAATGGACAGGGACGTGTATCGATTGTCCGTACCAGCGGCAACCAATATGGCCACGTCGTGTTACGCGGTGGTGGTGACCGCCCTAACTACGACACCGTCTCCGTCGCGATGGCCCAGCAAGCCCTGATCAAAGCCAAGTTACCACCGAATATCGTGGTCGACTGCTCCCACGCCAACAGCTACAAAAAACCAGAATTGCAACCACTGGTGATGGCCGACGTGGTCAATCAGATCGCCAACGGCAATGATGCCATCGTCGGGGTAATGATTGAATCGAATATCGTCGCAGGTAATCAATCTATCCCCGCTGACCTCTCACAACTCAAATACGGCTGCTCGGTCACCGATGCCTGCGTTGACTGGTCAACCACAGAAACCATGCTGCGTGAAGCCGCAGACCGACTACGCGCCAAATAAATTCTCAGCATCAATAAGCATCCCCTAGTATTGATGCGGGTCTTGGCTGGTTTTCAGCCTGAGAACCGCATGAATAGGAGGGGATCGTTTTTATAGATTCAAATTTACAATGCTCGTAAATTACGCATGCAATCAACATACGCTTGTTGAATCTCAGTCTGCGCAACATGACGTCCGTCTTGCACGATGCGCTTACCAGCCACATACACATCACGCACCAAATTGTCGTTGCCTGCAAAAAGCCACGTGTTCAACACGGCGTTGCTGGTGAGACCAGCAAGGTTAGGATGGTGATCGTTGAGGATGAGCATGTCAGCGCGATACCCTCGTGCGAGCTGGCCGACCTGTCGTCCGCTGGCTTGTGCGCCCCCCAGCAAGGCTTGCTGCCACAGAAAATCGCCAACCTGACGCTGGTCTGCCGTATTGGCGATGTTACGTCCTTGCAAACGCAGACGCTGACCATATTCGAGCCAGCGCAATTCTTCAACAGGGCTTTGCGAAACGTGGCTATCACTACCGATTCCAAAACGTCCACCCGCAGCAATGTAATCTGGCAGATCAAAAAAACCGTCGCCAAGATTACCTTCGGTGGTGGTGCAAATGCCTGCGACAGCACCGCTTGCGGCGATGCCTTGGACTTCTGTTTTTGTTAAATGGGTGGCGTGCACCAAGCACCAGCGTTGATCGACTAAACCGGTATCGAGCAATAATTCAACAGGACGCTTACCTGTCGCAGCGATACACGCATCGACTTCTTTGGTTTGTTCTGCGATATGGATATGCAGCGGCCGGTTGGTAGGTAATGCTGCATGTACTGCGCGGATCTGGTCGATGCTGGCGGCACGTAAAGAGTGCGGTGCGACGCCGACTTCCACTTGTGCGTTACGTTCCGGTGCAAGGTTGTCGACGAGTGTCAGAACATCATCGACTGAAGTAGTAAACCGACGTTGATCGTGACGCAACGGCTGCGCATTAAAATCGGCATAGCTATACAACACGGGCAGCATGGTCACACCGATACCCGTTTGCTTTGCTGCGGAGATCACGCGCAGCGCCATCTCTTCAGGTCGTGCATACCAGTTACCATCGATGGCACGATGCAGGTAATGGAATTCGCACACAGACGTATAGCCCTGGCGAAGGCATTCCATATACAACTGCGCTGCAATCGCTTGTATCTGCTCTGGCGTGATGTGCAACGCATAGCGATACATGAGATCGCGCCAAGTCCAGAAGCTGTCTTTGGACTCGCCTGCCATTTCTGTCATCCCTGCCATGGCACGCTGAAATGCATGCGAGTGCAGATTGGTCATGCCTGGCAAAACAAATTCTGCCTGTGCCTCGTTCGCTTGTCGCTGCGCTGACAGTTCGATTTCTGTTAATGCGCCATCGGCATTCCAATGTAAGCGGACATTGCAAGTCCAGCCTTGTGGGAGATACGCGTTGGCTGCAAATAAACTGCGCTGACTCATACCGGTTTTCCTTGTTTCGCCCAGCGCAAACAGGTCTGTAGCAATTGTTCAAGCAAGGGCTGCACTTGCTGAGCAAGATCAGGACGATATGCAAATGGCGGCACTTCGTTCATATAAACAGACTGGCACATCTCTAACTGCACGGCATGAACACAGCGTTGCGGCTGACCATACTGACGTGTGATGTAGCCACCTTTAAAGCGGCCATTAAAGACATGGGTGTAAGCCTTGCTGTGCATAGATGAAAGCAAAGACTGTTCTAGCGCGTCTTGCAAGCCGGACGCGCATGATTGCTGATCTGCGGTACCGAAATTCAGATCCGGTAATTTGCCTTCAAAAAACCTCGGAACAACGGACGCGATGGAATGTGCATCCCATAAAACGACGTGTCCATGAATGCTGAGAAGACGTTCGAGTTCTTCGTTTAATTTCAGATGATATGGTTGCCAGTATGTCGCGATGCGACGCTGCACTTCAGATTGATCCGGTAAGTTATCAGCAGCATAGAGTGGATGCTTGTCGAAGGTATCAACCGGGCAAAGACCTGTCGTATCTTGTCCTGGATATAGATTAGCATTGTCTGGCGCGCGGTTAAGGTCAATCACATAACGTGAATATTCAGCCATCAGCGTTGACGCACCGAGCGCATCGGCCATGTGATAGAGCTGACCCAGATGCCAGTCGGTATCGGCTCTGAGATCAGCAATCGGCAACATCTGCGACACGACTTCGGGCGCGATAGCCGTGCCAACGTGGGGCATCGAGATGAGGAGTGGCGCGGTGCCAGCTTTAAAATGGAAAGGGGTTGTCATGTGAAGTTCTCCTTTTTATTTTATACGTGTTTTATAGTTATTTTTGTATAGGTTCATTCTTGCAATTGACGACTGATACGATGCGCCGCCGTCAACGTCATCTGAATGAATTCACGGTATCGGGCTGCCGCCCGCTGTGCAGGTGCCATCAATGACAAGGTCGCAATGAGTTGATTTTTTCCAGAAAAAATTGGTGCACTGACACCCCAAACACCGTCATCAATTTCATTTTCGCTGGTGGCATAGCCTTGTTGATGGATCAGGTGCAAATACTGTTCCAGCGCAACTCTATCGTCTTGTGGGAGATCAGAATCGGTATATAAAAAATTTTGATCTAATAGTTGCTGGCGGGTTGTTTCTGGCAAAAAGGCGAGCAGCGCTTTAGCAGACGCCCCGCGCACTGTGGAATTCGCGCGCCCTTTCGCAAACGAGCAACGCAGCGCTTGCTGACTTTCTTGCATGTCGAGACAGATCACTTGTCCATCGACATAGCACAACAAACCGACACTCTCCCCTGAACGCGTCACAAGCTGCTCAATCTCACCACGCGCCGCCTGCATTAACCAGGAATGCTGATCAAATCCATGCGCCAATTGCACCGCCAACGGCCCTGGTTCATACAAACCACTATGCGCATGCTCCTGCACCCATCCCCACTTTTTGAGTACCGCGAGATGCCGATAAATGGTGCTCAGAGGCAGTCCCGTTTGCTCAACGACCTCTCGGGCAGACATTGCCTCTCCGTGACGTGCAATACACGCCAACACAGACAACACTCGTTCACTGGTCGCGACAGGCGCAGCAGAATTCAAACTCATGGGAATCAATGCCAACAATACAAAGTAATTTGTTCATGCTAGCAGTTCATCAGGAAAGCTCAAGCTTAAATTCTCATTGAGAGAGAATAAGTTGGATTTTAATGATCATGAAGGTCTCATTCATGGAGATAAATTTCGACGCGTTCTTTACCTTTGGCCTTATTTTCACGTTTCAAGCCAATAACACCAACTTCACCCGTGCTACGCACATGCGTACCACCACACGGAACACGAGAAAAGCCCACTATTTCCCAATAACGCCGCTCGTTTTCTTCATCATCATAGCCAGTATGAATCGGTAAATTATCAGCAATAATTTGATTGGCTTGTTGCGCAATATCGGGCAGCAAAGGCGCAATGCTCTGTGGCCATACAAAATCGATTCTGGCTTTGTTTTGAGCGATATGAGCGCCCACTTTATTGACCCCATTCAAGGTCTTATAAAACAATTCCAACACCAGTTCCGCAGCAAAATGCAGGCGCATTAAGCGATATCGACGCGCCCAGTCAATCGCCATTTGCACTTCTTGACCGACGCAAAAACCATGGTCATCGGGAAGTGTGTAAATGATGTTATGTTCTTGTTTGCGGGCAGAAACCACAGGCAAGCCTTGTATCGTACCGTTGTCACTTTCCTGCCCACCTGAGAACGCAAAGAAAATGGTGTCATCCAATTGAATGTCTGCACCATTCACTTCGGTGACACGTGCCATCAGTTGTGTGCAATACGGAGCAGACCAGAAGGTTTTCTTTGTCGTCATTCAGATTCGGGCGTCGCACCCACCCTACGTCAGGTAAGCCAATCTAGCTTAATTTTTCCCGTATGCCGTGTTCTGACAATTCCGCACTTCCTGTGTAGGGAAATCAGCTTTCAGAGCGTCGACTTTGGCTTTTTCGTCGCTATTGAGCGCACGTAATTGATATGAAAATTTATTGGTGGTAACGGTCCGCGGCATGATGCGCGCGGTATGCACACCTTTGGCGTTCAATGCGGCGAGGTGCTGCTTTGCCGCTTCTTCGGTTTTGAATACACCTAAAGAGATACCCCAACGCAAAGGTCCGGCATCCTGAATCACGAAGAAATCCGTGACGTTAATTCTGCGTAATTCAGCAACTTTTTTATCCGCGCCGTCTTTACTTCCTTGCGAAGGAATAAAAACCATGTAACTCGCAGAATCGCTGACATTTAAGCGTGACTGGCGGTCACCCAAGGCGAGCGTTTTCAGCTTTTCTTCGATCTTTGGCGCATCGGACTGTAAAAAATTACCGATTTCGAGACAGGCGATGATCTCATCCTTTTTTTCTGCCGGTGGTGGTGCCACTGGTGCAAGGGCGACGCTCGCCGGCACCTGCTTTAACTGAGTTACGTGATGTTGTTGTTTGAGCCGTTCAGGTTCGTGCGCTTCCAGCGGCCAGTTGCCTAACCAACCAAGGTTAAACGCCAGCACAGCGGCATTGACAACCAATAGAAACCAGAAAAAAAATCGCAACATGATAGTAATTAGATGAATTCAGCTTGAAACTGATTGTGCCACGACAAACAGCCCCGTCAAGACTAGATTAGCGATATGGTCACACTGAAATGGTAGATGTGGCAACAGATATGGGGCAGCACCACCAGAAATGAGACAAATCACGGATTCTGCTTGTTTTTTTTGTAGTGACTGATACGCCAACGTGATCGCACCCGCTTGTGCATGAATGCACCCGCTGACAATCGCCTGGTCCGTATTATTGGCAAATGGCTGATCAACCTGGATACTTTCTGCTACCTGCGGCAACTGTGCAGTATTGCGAGCAAGCGACTCCGCCATCAGCTTCAATCCGGGCAAAATCATGCCCCCCACAAACTCTGCCTGCGCTGTGACAGCGTCGACTGTCGTTGCTGTCCCGCAAGTAGCGACAATCACATGCTGCTGCGGATACAGATAAGCTGCGGCAATGGCGGACGCAAAGCGGTCACATCCCAATTGTTGCGGATTGAGGTAATGATTCTGAAGACCAGCACACTGGGCCTGGGAGGCAAACCACTCTACCACCACTGACGGAAACGCGCGCGTCACTAAGGCCGTCAAACGGGCTTTAACTTCCACTCCGGCAACGTTAGAGATCAACACCTTTGACACGGGATATTGTTGCCACGCGGCGACCAATTGATCAGTGTCATCGTGAGCGACAGAGGTGATGGTCAACCACGCTGGCTTTGCTGGAGCGGGTAGCTGTTGATGGTGAGGAATGCCCCATTTAATACGGGTGTTTCCGGCGTCGATCAGTAATAACATGTGATTTCCTGCTTTTCTTCTATTCTGATGAATCTACTGGGCGCAATGACACATCACCGGCGACAATATTGACTTGCCCCTGTGCGGTTTGCAGTACCAGACGTCCTGATATATCGACGCCAAGCGCAGTTCCCGCCTGTAAAATTTCACCATGATCAATGATTCGTACTTCCTGATTGGCATACGCGTGTAACTGATTCCATCGCACTTGGAAAGCAGAAAACCCTTCGCGTTCAAACTGATCAAACGCCCGCGCCAATGCATTGAGCAATTGAGCAACAAGCGCATTACGATTCATGCGCGCCAGCCAGGGTGCTTCTGCAACAGCGCGTCCAAGGCTGGCCTCAAACGACGCTGACAATAACAAATTTAAACCAATACCAGCAACGATCCAGGTGCCACCATTTTTTTTAGATGCGCTTTCAATCAGAATACCTGCCAGCTTTTTACCATCACGAAGAATATCGTTTGGCCATTTCAGTTGCACTGGCAAATCGAGAGCATGCAACACCTCCGCTAAGGCAACCCCCACCGCTAAAGGCAAACCCATGAGCTCATGCGCCGCATGCGGCATCGGCCATGCAATCGAAAACATCAGCATACTACCCGCTTCCGAACTCCAGCTACGCCCTGCACGACCACGACCAGCCATCTGGTGCACTGCAAGTCGCAACACTGGCTTGTCGAGCGTATCTAAACGCGTCATCAGATCAGTATTCGTTGATCCGGTTTCTTGCACGACTTCCACATCCAACAACATCCCAAACGCATCCCGTAACGCCGCGATCTGACTGGCGTTTAGTTCGGATGAGGGTGCTGCATCGGAGGGTGGATGGCTTTGACTAGGAGAATCTGACATGGGATAACAATTAAATACTGCAACGGTGCCATGATACCTTCACGGAAGGGTTATGTCGTCTGGATTGGGCTTTTGATGGATGAGTTTGGTGATTTAAGTTGTGAATTTTGATGTTGCTTTTGACCTTCTCCGCTTAATACAAAGCAATTTGTGCTTCACGAGGGGCAATCCTACAAATTAATAAGAGAATGGTGGGTTGTACCCGCCCTTGTGCGAGGTCAACGAGGTAGACGGGCCAGCAGATTCGCGCAGCGCCCCAGTTGAGATAAAAACCAGTGGGACATAAAAAAAAGCACTGCAGATTCACTGCAGTGCTTTTTTTAAATTACGTCAGAAAAGCTTACGCTTCGCCTTCAGTCACATCCGATGCGACAACTTCTGGTGCTGGAGAAAAAATTGCTTTTTCTGCATCCAACATCGCTTGACGCTCATCTGCTTCCCACGTTTCTTTCAACTTGCGAGCACGGTGGAATGCCAGACCTGTACCAGCTGGGATCAGACGACCAACGATGACGTTTTCTTTCAAGCCACGCAGACCATCTTTTTTGCCCATGATCGCAGCTTCTGTCAGAACACGTGTGGTTTCCTGGAAGGAAGCCGCAGAGATGAACGAGTCAGTCGACAAGGATGCTTTCGTAATACCCAACAAGATATTTTCATATGTTGCAGGGATACCGTTCGCAGCAGTCACGCGATCGTTTTCACCTAACAGGTCAGAACGTTCAACTTGCTCACCAACGATGTAGTTCGTGTCGCCTGGATTAACCACAACAACGCGACGCAACATCTGACGTACGATCACTTCAATGTGCTTGTCATTAATCTTAACACCTTGCAAACGGTACACGTCCTGAACTTCATCAACGATGTAACGTGCCAACGCTTCGATACCCAACAAACGCAGGATGTCTTGTGGATCGGCTGGGCCGTCAACAATCATCTCACCCTTGTTCACCACTTGGCCGTCATGCACCAGAACTTGTTTGTCTTTGGTGATCAGGAACTCGTGTTTCTCGCCGTCCATGTCGGTGATTTCCAGACGTTGCTTACCTTTGGTTTCTTTACCAAACGCAACCGTACCAGTTACCTCAGCCAACATACCTGCATCTTTTGGTGAACGTGCTTCGAACAATTCAGCAACGCGTGGGAGACCACCGGTAATATCACGTGTTTTTTGTGATTCAGTCGGGATACGCGCCAATACTTCACCAACGTGAACTTGCTGACCGTCTTTGACGGTAATCAGCGCGCCCACTTGGAAGCCGATCGTTACTGCGTGTTCGGTACCAGAAATCTTGACTTCTTCACCTTGTTCGTTCAACAGCTTAACCTGTGGACGCAGTGTTTTACCTGCTGCGCTACCACGACGTTTCGCATCGATCGCTACCAATGTGGACAAGCCAGTGACTTCATCAACCTGTTTCGCAACAGTCACGCCTTCTTCGACGTTCTCGAATTTCACAGTACCTGTGTATTCGGTAATGATCGGACGTGTCAGTGGATCCCATGTTGCCAATGCGGTACCAGCTTTGATCACCATGCCATCTTTAACGATCAGTGTTGCACCGTAAGGTACTTTATGACGTTCACGCTCACGGCCGTGGTCGTCAGTGATCAAGACTTCGCCGGAACGGGAAATCACGATCTGATCGCCTTTACCGTTCGTCACATAACGCATCGTTGCTGTGAAACGGATCGTACCGTTGGATTTTGCTTCAACAGAAGAAGCAACCGCTGCACGAGACGCCGCACCACCGATGTGGAACGTACGCATTGTCAACTGTGTACCTGGCTCACCGATGGACTGCGCAGCGATAACACCGACTGCTTCACCAGCATTGACCATCGAACCGCGACCCAGATCACGACCGTAGCACATGGCGCACAGACCGTAACGTGTGTCACATGTCAGTGGTGTACGGACTTTCACTTCGTCGATACCCAGACGTTCGATTTCTTCAACGGACGTTTCATCGAGCAAAGTACCAGCTTCGTACAATGTTTCTTGTGTTTCTGGATTAACGATGTCGTTTGCAGCAACGCGACCCAGGATCAATTCACGCAGAGGGACGTTAACTTCACCGCCCTCAACGATCGCTTTCATGGAAGAACCGTTGGATGTACCGCAATCATCTTCAACGACAACCAGATCTTGTGTAACGTCAACCAAACGACGTGTCAAGTAACCCGAGTTTGCTGTTTTCAACGCCGTATCTGCCAGACCTTTACGCGCACCGTGGGTGGAAATAAAGTACTGCAGAACGTTCAGACCTTCGCGGAAGTTCGCTGTAATTGGTGTTTCGATAATCGAACCGTCTGGTTTCGCCATCAGACCACGCATACCTGCCAACTGACGAATCTGTGCTGCAGAACCACGCGCACCGGAGTCAGCCATCATGTAAATCGCGTTGAAGGATTCTTGTGTGCCGACAGTACCGTCACGACGTGTTACAGCTTCTACTTTCAGCTGTTCCATCATGGCCTTACCGACTTCATCACCTGTTTTGCCCCAGATATCGACCACTTTATTGTAACGTTCACCCGCAGTCACCAGACCGGAAGCGTATTGCTGTTCGATCTGTTTCACTTCGTGTTCTGCTGTTGCCAACAGAGTGACTTTTTGTGGTGGTACTAACATGTCATCGATACAGATGGAGATACCAGCGCGCGTCGCGAGGCGGAAACCCATTTGCATCAATTGATCAGCAAACACGACCGTTGCGCGCAGACCGCACTTACGGAACGATGTATCGATCAGTTTAGAAATTTCTTTTTTCTTCAACGCACGGTTCAGTACGGTGAATGGCAAGCCTTTTGGCAGAATTTCTGACAAGATCGCGCGACCAACTGTGGTTTCGTAACGTTTGATCGTTTTAACGAACTCACCAGTGACCGGATCTTTTGGATATTCAGTGATACGTACTGTCACACGTGTTGCCAGTTCAACTTCTTTGTTGTCCCAGGCACGCAGCGCTTCAGATACGTCTGGGAACATCATGCCCTCGCCCTTGCCATTGATGGCTTCGCGAGAACCGTGATACAGACCCAAAACGATATCTTGAGAAGGCACGATAGACGGTTCGCCGTTGGATGGGAACAGAATATTGTTGGATGCCAGCATCAATGTGCGTGCTTCCATCTGTGCTTCGATAGACAATGGAACGTGAACCGCCATCTGATCACCGTCGAAGTCGGCATTGAACGCCGCGCAAACGAGTGGGTGCAACTGGATCGCTTTACCTTCAATCAATACTGGCTCAAATGCTTGAATACCCAAACGGTGCAATGTAGGTGCACGGTTCAACATGATTGGATGTTCGCGAATGACTTCTTCCAGAATATCCCAAACAACAGGTTCTTGGATTTCAACCAGTTTTTTCGCTGCTTTGATCGTTGTTGCCAGACCCATCAATTCCAATTTATTGAAAATAAATGGTTTGAACAGTTCTAATGCCATCAATTTTGGCAGACCGCATTGATGCAATTTCAGCTGTGGACCAACCACAATAACGGAACGACCGGAGTAATCAACACGCTTACCCAGCAAGTTCTGACGGAAACGACCGCCTTTACCTTTAATCATCTCAGCCAGAGATTTCAATGGACGCTTGTTCGCGCCAGTCATGGCTTTGCCGCGACGACCGTTATCGAGCAAGGAGTCAACTGCTTCTTGCAACATACGCTTTTCGTTGCGTGTGATAATTTCTGGTGCGCGCAATTCCATCAGGCGCTTCAGACGGTTGTTACGGTTGATCACGCGACGATACAAATCATTCAGATCGGAAGTAGCAAAACGGCCACCATCCAGCGGTACCAATGGACGCAATTCTGGCGGCAACACTGGCAACACTTCCATGATCATCCAGTCTGGCTTAATACCAGAACGTTGGAACGCTTCCAGCACTTTTAAGCGCTTGGCGTATTTCTTGATCTTGGCTTCAGATTTGGATTCTTTGAGTTCTGTACGCAGAATCTCTGCATCGCGATCGATGTCGATAGAACGCAATAATTCACGGATACCTTCTGCACCCATAAACGCAGTGAATTCATCGCCGTGCTCTTCGTATTTAGCAGCGTAGTCATCTTCAGACATGATCTGGCATTTTTTCAGCGGAGTCATGCCTGGATCGGTCACAACATAGGCTTCAAAGTACAGAACGCGTTCGATATCGCGCAATGTCATGTCGAGTACCATACCCAAGCGGGATGGTAAGGATTTCAGGAACCAGATGTGTGCAGTTGGGGACGCCAATTCAATGTGGCCCATGCGTTCACGACGCACTTTTGCCAATGTCACTTCAACGCCGCACTTTTCGCAAATCACACCACGGTGTTTCAGACGCTTGTATTTACCGCACAAGCATTCGTAATCTTTGATTGGGCCAAAAATTTTGGCGCAAAACAGACCATCACGTTCTGGTTTGAACGTACGGTAGTTGATGGTTTCCGGCTTTTTAACTTCGCCGTAGGACCAGGAACGGATTTTATCCGGTGACGCCAGACCAATTTTGATCGCGTCGAATTGTTCGTTTGGTTGGACTTGCTTGAAAAGATCGAGCAGGGCTTTCATGTATATCACTCCAGTTAAGCGCTTGAAAACGCTTGGTGGCTGAATGGTGCTGCAACAGAAGGTCTTTCGCCTTACCCTGTTCGCATAAACGGGAGAGCCGGGTCTTTCGACGCTGGTTCCGCTCATACCGGGAACGAAAATCCGCTTCCAAACTGCTGGCTAGCTGAATGACCAACGCCCGAAGCGAATTCGGGCGATGGTTTTACTACTAAATACTATCTACTACTTAAAACCCGCTGCATCGCTGTACAACGTGCAGCAGGGTTTTTTATTAATTGCGTTCGAGGTCGATGTCGATACCCAAAGAACGAATCTCTTTGACCAACACGTTGAACGATTCTGGCATGCCAGCATCGATCACGTGATCACCTTTAACGAGGTTTTCGTAGACTTTGGTACGTCCATTTACGTCATCGGACTTGACTGTCAACATCTCTTGCAAGACGTAAGACGCGCCATATGCTTCCAACGCCCAAACTTCCATCTCACCGAAACGCTGACCACCGAACTGTGCCTTACCGCCCAATGGTTGTTGAGTAACCAAAGAATAAGGACCAGTTGAGCGGGCATGCATTTTATCATCAACCAGATGATGCAGCTTGAGAACATGCATGTAACCGAGGGTTACTTTACGCTCAAACGCTTCACCAGTACGACCATCGTACAGCGTTACCTGGTTTTTCGATGGTGTCATACCGAGTTGTTGCGCGATATGGTCAGGGAAAGCCAGATCCAGCATACGACGGATTTCACTTTCGTGCGCGCCGTCAAACACCGGAGTTGCAAATGGAACACCATTTTTCAGGTTATTCGTCAATTCCAGGATCTCAGCATCAGTAAAGCCGTCGATATCTTCCGTTTTGCCAGATTCGTTATAAATCTTCTTCAGGAATTCACGCAATTCTTCAACTTTTGCTTTTGCTTTCAGCATTTCGCCGATACGCAAGCCCAGACCTTTTGCTGCCCAGCCCAGATGGACTTCCAGAACCTGACCAACGTTCATCCGCGATGGAACACCCAATGGGTTCAACACGATGTCTGCTGGAGTACCGTCGGCCATGTATGGCATGTCTTCGATAGGAACGATGCGAGAAACCACACCCTTATTACCGTGACGACCCGCCATTTTGTCACCTGGTTGCAAGCGACGTTTAACAGCCAGGTAAACCTTGACCATTTTTTGTACGCCTGGTGGCAACTCATCGCCTTGTGTCAGCTTGGTACGTTTTTCTTCGAAAGCCAGATCGAACTGATGACGTTTCTCAGCGATAGAATCTTTCATCGCAACCAATGCGTTCGCTGCTTCGTCTGATGCCAGACGAATATCGAACCAGTGGTATTTGTCGATGCTCGCCAGATACTCTTTAGTGATCTTGCTGCCTTTTGCCAGTTTAGCTGGACCGCCATCAGCGATCTTGCTATCTAACATACGCTCCAGACGCTCAAACGCATCGCCTTCAACAATACGCAACTGATCGTTCAGATCAAGGCGATAACGCTTCAACTCATCATCGATAATCTGTTGTGCACGTTTGTCGCGTTGGATACCTTCGCGTGTGAACACCTGAACGTCGATAACAGTACCAACCATGCCGGACGGCACGCGCAGAGAGGTATCTTTAACGTCAGACGCTTTTTCACCGAAAATAGCGCGCAACAGTTTTTCTTCTGGCGTCAGCTGAGTTTCACCTTTTGGTGTTACTTTACCAACCAGTGTATCGCCAGCAGTCACTTCAGCACCGATGTAGACGATACCGGATTCATCCAGACGTGCTAATTGGTTTTCAGCCAGGTTGGAGATATCACGTGTGATTTCTTCCGCGCCCAACTTCGTATCACGAGCGACAACAGACAACTCTTCGATATGAATCGATGTGTAGCGGTCATCAGCAACAACTTTTTCAGAGATCAGGATCGAATCTTCGAAGTTATAACCGTTCCATGGCATAAACGCGACCAGCATGTTTTGGCCCAGAGCCAATTCACCCATATCGGTTGACGCGCCGTCAGCCAATACGTCGCCTTTAGCAACCACGTCACCGACTTTAACGATAGGACGTTGATTGATGTTGGTATTTTGGTTGGAACGTGTGTACTTGATCAGGTTGTAGATATCTACACCGACTTCGCCAGCTTGCGCTTCAGCGTCGTTCACACGAATAACGATACGACCCGCATCGATGTAATCAACTTTACCGCCGCGCAATGCCTGTACTGTTGTACCGGAGTCAACTGCGACAGTACGTTCGATACCAGTACCGACGAATGCTTTTTCTGGACGCAAGCAAGGAACTGCTTGACGTTGCATGTTGGCACCCATCAACGCACGGTTCGCATCATCGTGTTCCAGGAACGGAATCAACGATGCCGCAACAGAAACCACCTGACCAGTCGCCACGTCCATGTACTGTACGCGTTCTGGAGATACCAGAATTGTTTCACCAGCTTGACGAGACGAAACCAGTTCATCCGTTAATGTGCCAGTACCGTCGATGGTCGCATTCGCCTGAGCGATGATATAACGACCTTCTTCGATTGCAGACAGGTAATCGATCTGGTTAGTGATCTTGCTGTCGACAACTTTGCGGTATGGTGTTTCCAGGAAACCGTATTCGTTCAAACGAGCGTACAACGCCAGCGAGTTGATCAAACCAATGTTTGGTCCCTCTGGAGTTTCAATCGGGCAAACACGACCGTAGTGAGTTGGATGAACGTCACGGACTTCAAAGCCAGCGCGTTCACGTGTCAAACCACCAGGTCCCAGTGCGGAGATACGACGCTTATGCGTGATCTCGGACAATGGGTTTGTCTGATCCATAAACTGAGACAATTGTGAAGAACCGAAGAACTCACGAATTGCAGCAGAAATTGGTTTGGAATTGATCAGATCGTGCGGCATGAGGTTATCGGCTTCAGCCTGACCCAGACGCTCTTTCACAGCACGTTCTACACGTACCAGACCAGCGCGGAACTGATTCTCAGCCAATTCACCAACGCAACGAACACGACGGTTACCTAAGTGATCGATATCATCGACTTCGCCGCGACCATTGCGCAACTCAACCAAGATCTTGATCACAGCTAACACGTCTTCGTTCGACAATGTCATCGCGCCAGTCAACTCATCACGGCCAATACGGCGGTTGAATTTCATACGGCCCACTGCGGACAAGTCGTAACGCTCTTCGCTATAGAACAAGCCATTGAACAATGCTTCAACGGAATCTTCTGTTGGCGGTTCGCCAGGACGCATCATACGGTAGATCGCTACGCGTGCAGCCATCTGATCTGCTGTATCATCTGTACGCAGCGTTTGGGAAATGTAAGCACCCTGATCCAGATCGTTTGTATACAGCGTCTGTATATCAGTTACACGCGCTTCGCGCAGACGAGCCAGCAATTCTTCTGTCAATTCGTCATTGGCGTTAGCGATCACTTCACCAGTGTCGTTGTCGATGATATTCTTCGCCAGAACACGACCTAACAAATAGTCTTCAGGTACGGAGATGTGCTTGATACCGCCAGCTTCGATTTCACGTACGTGCTTAGCGTTGATACGCTTGTCTTTGGCAACGATCAGTTTGCCTGACTTGTCTGCAATGTCAAAACGTGCAACTTCGCCACGCAGACGCTCGGCCACGAATTCCATTTCTGCGCCATCGTTGTGCAGTGTGAAATTATCAAAGACAAAGAAGTTAGCCAGGATCTGCTCATTGCTCATGCCGATAGCACGCAACAAGATCGTGACAGGCATCTTACGACGACGGTCAATACGGAAGAATAAGATATCTTTCGGATCGAATTCAAAATCCAGCCATGAACCACGGTAAGGGATGATACGTGCTGAGAACAGCAACTTACCGGAAGAATGCGTTTTACCGCGGTCGTGTTCAAAGAACACACCCGGAGAACGGTGTAACTGGGAAACGATGACACGCTCTGTACCGTTAATAACAAAAGAACCAGTCGTTGTCATCAAAGGCAATTCGCCCATGTAGACTTCTTGTTCTTTCATTTCTTTAACGACAGGCTTGGTCGGGGATTCTTTATCCAGAATCACCAGGCGTACTTTCGCACGCAATGGTGACGCATAGGTCAGACCACGCAGTTGACATTCCTTGACGTCAAATGCCGGATCGCCTAAAACGTAAGATAAGAATTCGAGACGAGCGAATCCATTGTGTGAAACGATAGGGAAAATCGAAGTGAAGGCAGACTGCAGGCCCTCATTTTTCCGATTTACCGGTGTTCTGTCTTCTTGCAAAAAGCTTTGATACGACTCGATTTGAGTCGCCAGCAAGAACGGAACGTTGTGGACGTTGGCGCGCTTCGCAAAAGATTTACGAATACGCTTCTTCTCAGTAAATGAGTAGTGCATGGACACTCCGTGAGTGACAAGGAAGGATGGAGAATTCAGGATTCCTGTCACAAAATTAAATCAACCCTGCGACAAAAAACCTCAAGTCTCAGCCCTCGGTCTTAATAAACAGCAAAACAACCCTGAATGACAAAGAAGCCAAAGAGGAATCTTCTCTTTCGAGAAGATTCCTGACTTTGACTCTGGCAAATCCGAAGATTTGCCATGTACAGCATTACTTGATTTCTGCTTTCGCGCCAGCTTCTTCCAATTTCTTTTTAGCTGCTTCAGCATCAGCTTTAGAAACTGCTTCTTTAACTGTTTTTGGTGCGCCATCAACTACGTCTTTAGCTTCTTTCAAGCCCAAACCAGTCAATTCACGAACTGCTTTAATTACGCCAACTTTGTTCGCGCCAACTTCAGCCAGAATTACATTGAATTCAGTTTGTTCTTCAACTGCGGCAGCAGCTGCACCAGCTGCAGGACCTGCAGACATTGCAGCAGCGGAAACACCAAATTTTTCTTCGAAAGCTTTAACCAGGTCGTTCAGGTCCATTACGGACATCGCGCCTACGGCTTCCAGGATATCGTCTTTGCTAATTGCCATTTGAAACTCCAATTTATTAATTACATTGATTCGGTATTTGACAGAAAGCTCTTATTCTGCGGCGGCTTCAGTAGCTTCAGCTACTGGTGCTGCTGGAGAATCGGATTCTTTCTTTGCGGAAAGTGCTGCCAGAGCACGTGCGAATGCAGATACAGGAGCCTGCATCATACCCAACACTTGTGCCAACAGTACTTCACGAGCAGGAATGCTTGCCAATGCGACAACGCCAGCTTTATCCAGCGATTTGCCTGCATAGTTACCCGCTTTAACAACCAGTTTGTCATTGCTTTTTGCAAAGTCTTGAATAACTTTAGCAGCAGCAACAGCATCTTCCGAGATCGCATAGATCAACGGGCCGGTCATTTCAGAAGCGAGACTTGCAAATACAGTTCCCTCAACAGCGCGACGTGCAAGTGTGTTTTTCAACACGCGCATGTAAACGCCTTGAGCACGTGCAGAAGCACGTAATTGCGTCAAATGACCGACCTGGATGCCACGATATTCAGCCACGACGATAGTCTGAGCAGTTGCAACTTTTGCAGAGACTTCAGCGACGACGGCTTTTTTGTCATTCAGATTGAGACTCACGGTCAACCTCCATTAATGATACTCAGTCGGTACATCGGAATGATGCACTTCCCTCATATCGTTTCGAACACGGCGTCCGAAGTTAGGAGTTTCACTGGCGAACCAGTATTCACTACAAAACTTATTCGGGTACACCATCTGCGTTGGGCTCTGTCGATTACTCTTCAGATGTTTAACTTAAACCTTGATTTAAGCCCCACGGTCTTTGACACTCTGGATGTTCATTTCAAAACATCCAGCCCAAAGATGCGCCCTGTGCTTTTCAGCACAGGGACTTAATTTTTTACTTAACCCAGATTTGCGTGATCAACACGTACGCCTGCACCCATCGTAGATGAGATAGAGACTTTACGCAGATACACACCTTTACTGGAAGCTGGCTTAGCTTTGTTCAATGCTTCGATCAGAGCAACCAAGTTAGATTTCAAATCACCATCAGCAAACGACTTACGGCCGATTGTTGTGTGAATAATACCTGCTTTGTCTGTACGATATTGAACTTGACCTGCTTTAGCATTTTTAACTGCTGTTGCAACGTCTGGAGTTACTGTACCAACTTTCGGGTTAGGCATCAGACCACGTGGACCCAACACTTGACCCAATGTACCAACGATACGCATAGTGTCTGGAGAAGCGATCACAACGTCGAATGGCATATCGCCACCTTTGATGCGTTCAGCCAAATCTTCCATACCAACGATATCTGCACCAGCTGCTTTAGCTTCTTCAGCTTTTGCGCCTTGTGCGAATACCGCTACGCGTACAGTTTTACCTGTACCAGCTGGCAATACTACCGCGCCACGAACAACTTGATCCGATTTCTTAGGATCAACACCTAATTGTACGGAAACGTCGATAGATTCGTTGAATTTTGCTGTAGCGCATTCTTTGATCAACGCAATAGCGTTATCAAATGGGTACACTTTCAGACGATCAACTTTAGTTGCGAGCAACTTTGCTTTTTTAGATAACTTAGCCATTACAGACCCTCCACCGTGATGCCCATAGAGCGAGCGGAACCAGCGATTGTACGCACTGCTGCGTCCATATCAGCTGCTGTCAAATCAGCGCGTTTTACTGTCGCGATTTCTTCAGCCTGCGCACGAGTGATCTTACCAACTTTGTCAGTATGTGGCTTAGCAGAACCTTTAGTGATGCCAGCTGCTTTTTTAATCATGTAAGTTGCTGGAGGCGTCTTCATCACGAAAGTGAAAGACTTGTCAGCAAATGCAGTGATCACAACAGGAATCGGCATACCTGGTTCCATACCTTGGGTCTGTGCATTAAATGCTTTGCAGAATTCCATGATATTCAAACCACGTTGACCCAACGCTGGGCCGATTGGTGGGGATGGATTTGCTTTACCAGCTGGCACTTGCAGCTTGATAAAACCAATAATTTTCTTTGCCATGTTAGGCTCCTTCATTAATTGAGTAGTAGCGCCCAACAACATCTCGCGATACTGACGGGCTCCTCTGCCTGCTTACTGATTAGTTTTAAAAAATTACTTTTTAGCGTACTAACCAACGATATTCTGTACAACGATATTTCTTTGAATGAGACTCAGACTTTTTCAACCTGAGCAAATTCCAACTCAACTGGTGTTGCACGACCAAAGATCGTTACCGTCACACGTACTTTAGATTTCTCGTAATTCACTTCTTCAACGTTGCCATTGAAATCTGTGAATGGACCTTCTTTAATACGGACAATTTCACCAACTTCGTACAATACTTTTGGTCTTGGTTTCTCAACACCATCTTGCATCTGCTGCAAAATTTTATCTACTTCATGCTGAGGAATCGGCGAAGGTTTATTTGACTTACCACCGATAAAACCTGTTACCTTGCTTGTGTTTTTTACCAAGTGCCATGTATCGTCAGTCATTTCCATTTCAACGAAAACATAGCTTGGGAACAAGCGACGCTCAGTAACTGCTTTACGGCCGTTACGAACCTCAATAACTTCTTCTGTTGGCACCAAAATACGACCAAACAGATCTTGCATCTCTGCGCGCTCAATACGCTCTACCAAAGCACGATGAACACTTTTCTCCATGCCTGAGTATGCATGTACTGCATACCATTTTTTAGCACTTTTAGGTACAGACACCTCTGGTGCTGTACCTTGTTCGTTTTCCTGAATGTTATCGCTCATTATTTTTTCCATCCGAGGATTACGTCATACAACAAGAACTCGAGAAACTTATCAGTTCCCCAGAGAAAAATCGCCATAATCAACACAAAGCCAAATACCACTGCTGTGATCTGACCGGCTTCTTTGCGTGTAGGCCAAACAACTTTTTTAGTTTCGCGAACAGCTTCTTTTGCAAACTCAACAAAATTTCTGCCCATTTCGGAAACAGCAACCAATGCAACAGCAACAGCCAAACCTACAACTAGTGCAGCAACCCGAACCCAGGTAGACTGACCGGCAAGAATATAAAAAGCAGCAATTCCAGAAACCAGCGCAGCAACTGCCAAGATGACTTTGAACTTGTCATTGGAAGTACTTACAGTTTGTACGGAATGATTAGACATACTTAATTTACTTTCGGTGCCCTACGGCCTTGATGGTGGCAGGGGCGGTAGGAATCGAACCTACAACCTTCGGTTTTGGAGACCGACGCTCTGCCAATTGAGCTACACCCCTACTGCTTGTTACCACTTGATCAACATAGCGACCTTGGCAAGTCGCTATGTTGTTTTACAACTAAATTTATTACTCGATGATCTTAGCAACAACGCCCGCACCAACAGTACGACCTCCTTCACGGATAGCGAAGCGCAAGCCTTCTTCCATCGCGATCGGGTTGATCAGTTTTACTGTGATAGATACGTTATCGCCTGGCATGACCATTTCTTTGTCTTTTGGCAACTCGATCGAACCAGTGA
>NZ_JBMPPD010000036.1:0-43243 GCF_049339825.1 Undibacterium sp. RuRC25W
GGTGAGATGTGTGTAGTTCATTATGCAATTTCGACTGGCCGGTCAAAAAGGCACAAATGCTATCGCATCTTGCCCTCATTAACCGGTACCGTTCATAAATTGCACTTCATCCTAGAATTCGCCTTTCTAAAAAATTTTCAAACAACTAAAAATACCTGAAAATACCTAAAGTCAGACCAACAACATATCGCCCAAGGCCTAAAACGAAAAATAATGCTGGGCATGATTATTTTATTACCTTGCGCTAGAAAGACGACACCACGTTTATAGTGCCGTACCAATTCCATTTTCCCAGTCACGAACTTCCGTCAGCGTAACGTATAACATCGCTGCTCTGCACGACGAATCAATTTACCTTATGATGGTTAGCTATCTCGCCCCTCTCACGCGCAGATTTCAACATAACAGGAAAATCAACGATGAGTGCACTCTTCTCCCCAATTTCATTGGGAAAACTGAACTTAAAAAACCGGATTGTCATTGCGCCGATGTGCCAATATTCAGCGGTGGATGGCAAACCAACTGACTGGCACCTAATCCATCTTGGCGGCCTAGCCCTCTCTGGCGCAGGCTTATTGATCATTGAAGCAACTGCCGTTGAACCTATCGGTAGAATTTCACCCGCCGATCTCGGCTTATGGTCAGATGAAACGGAAGCTGCATTTGCGAAAGTCCTGTCTTCCATACGCCAATACGCAACGATGCCGATCGCCATTCAGCTAGCTCACGCTGGTCGCAAAGCATCCAGTCAGGCGCCGTGGGATGGTGGTCAGTTAATTTCACCAGAAAATGGCGGATGGCAAACTGTTGCGCCATCGGCGATTGCGCATGGCGCCCATGAAGCGCCACCAGTTGCGCTAGATGCCGCAGGACTTGACCGGATCAAGCAAGCATTTGTCGATGCCGCACTTCGCGCTCACCGTCTGGGGATTGACGCCATTGAACTGCATGCAGCGCATGGCTATCTACTGCACGAATTCCTATCCCCACTCTCGAATCACCGCGAAGACAGTTATGGCGGCAGCCTTGAAAATCGGATGCGATTTCCATTAGAAGTGTTTGACGCCGTTAAGGCAGCCCTTCCGCAAGAGTACACATTGGGTGTCCGTATTTCCGCTAGCGACTGGGTGAGCGGCGGCTGGGACGTCGAACAAAGCACAACCTTTGCCAAGGAATTGGAGCGGCGCGGATGTTCTTTCCTGCACGTCTCCAGCGGTGGCGTTTCGCCTTTGCAACAAATACCGTTAGTAGCAGGTTACCAGGTTGCATTTGCTGAACACATCAAAAAATCAACATCAATGCCAATTATCGCGGTCGGCTTAATTACCGAAGCAGAGCAAGCAGAAGAGATCGTCGCAAGCGGACAAGCCGACATGATCGGCATTGCACGTGGCATTCTTTACGATCCGCACTGGCCGTGGCATGCAGCAGCAAAATTAGGCGCGTCTGTTGATGCACCAAAGCAGTACTGGCGCTCTCAGCCACGTGATCAGAAAGCACTCTTTGGCGAAACAAAAATCGGTGGAAGATAACCATCCACCTCTCTGAACGACGTCCGTATCAGTGATGCCAAAAAAAGAGCGACGCCTGGTTATTTCTGGCGTCGCTCTTTTTTATTACCACCGAAGGCACATTATTTAACTAATGCGTTTCGGCGCCTCACTGACACTGCCTTTTTGCGACTTAGCGACTTGCATCGCGGTTGCGATCAAACCACTCATATCGCCAAGGTTAGCCGGTACGATGATCGAATTATTCGTTTTAGCGAGATTTGCAAATGCAGCAACATATTGCTCAGCAACTTTTAAATTCACTGCATCTTCACCGCCAGGAGATTGAATTGCCGCAGCCGTTTTACGAATAGCCTCAGCACTTGCCTCTGCAATCGACAAAATTGCTGCTGCCTGACCTTGAGCCCGATTAATGGAGGCCTGTTTTTCACCTTCTGACTTTGCAATCGAGGCCTCACGTTCGCCCGTTGCAATATTAATCTGTTCCTGCTTACGCCCCTCTGACGCAGCGATCAGCGCACGCTTTTCACGTTCAGCAGTAATTTGCGCCTGCATTGCATGCAGAATTTCTTTTGGCGGCGTCAGATCTTTAATTTCATAACGTAAGACCTTCACCCCCCAATTCGCGGCTGACTCGTCAATTGCGCTGACAATCGTCGTATTAATATGATCGCGCTCTTCAAATGTCTTATCAAGCTCCATCTTACCAATCACAGAGCGTAAAGTTGTCTGCGCCAATTGGGTGATAGCAGCAATGTAATTAGAAGAGCCGTACGATGCACGCATTGCATCCGTAATCTGGAAATATAAAATACCATCCACCTGCAATTGCGTATTGTCCCGCGTGATACACACTTGTGGCGGCACATCGAGCGGAATCTCTTTGAGCACATGTTTGTAAGCAATCCGATCGATAAATGGCACAACGATATTGAGCCCTGGACCCAAAGTACTATGATATTTACCCAAACGCTCAACCACCCAAGCGTGCTGCTGTGGCACGACATTAATTGTCTTAAAAACGAACACGACTGCCATCACAAACAACACTAACGCAACGCTTCCTATACTTTCCATATTCCCACCTTAAAAAAATTAAGAATCACACGCAACATCAACTTATCTACATCATTTCTTTCAAATCGTTGCAGGTCTAACGATAAATTTACTTCCCTGCACTTCCAAAATCACAAAACGCCCTGGCTCTCCAGCGCCGTGATGTAACTCAACATCCCACATAGCTCCTCGATAGGCAACACGAGCCGACGGCCTACCACTTCCATGCGCATGCCATTCTCCAACCTCAATCGTCTGTCCGATATCCATATTCACGTTAGGATCTCGCGCCGCATTTGCATTGGCTTTCCAGCCATATTTACTGCGATGTAGCCATATCGTCGCAAGACTTCCGACAATGGCTGCGACAAGCAATTGCGCTGAGATACTTAAACCAACAGCCGCAACGACAACACCAGCAATCATGCCAACAGAAATCATCAACAAATAAAACGTGCCGGTAAATAACTCCAGAATCACGACTACACCTGCCATCACCGCCCATATTACCCACGGATTCATTTTATTGTGCTCCTGTCATTGTTATTTCGTTCATGCATTGTGATCTAAATAAAACCGTACGTCATCGGTAAAATTAATTATATTTAGCCGCATCACTATCACCACCTACCAACAACATGTTCTATCCATTGCCGCCAAAGAAAAAGACCTGTAAATCATCGATCTACAGGTCTCGTATTGAATGATGGGGCAAGCTAATGGTACGCCATTGAAATAGCTCAGCGATCAGGCATTCGTACTGAAAAGACTGCCGATGGAAGTACTACCCGCAACATTGGCAGCAACGAGTTTCAAAAAAGATTGCAAATTAGCCTGCGTTGGATTGCCACCACTGCTAGTCACAAGGCTATTAAACGACGATTGCAATGCGGACGTCGATGAGTCAACAGAACCCGACGAGTCACCAAACATACTACTTAATGAATTCGCGTTACTACCTAAGGTGGTAATTAATTGCTGAATGCTCGATTGGAGGTTAAACGTCGCACTGGACTTATTCAACTGCACTGGTGCTGGCGCTGCTGAACTTGATGATGACTTCCCTAATGCCGTTGCAAGTAATTGATTAATGTTATTGCCGGATGAGGCAGTACTGGTGGCCCCTCCAGATGAGTCATTAAGCATCGAAAATAAGTTTGAAGTTGTCGCACCGCTCGCATTAAGTCCTGTCAACGAACTCAACAAACTACTCGCAAAATTGGATGAAGATTGTTGTCCGCTTGCGGACAATAATTTGGTTAAATCTAGGTTAGGATTGATTTGTGACAACGCTTGCGTTATTGCTGTGTTCAACGCACTGGTATTCGATGATGTTAAGCCAGTTGACATTGAAGATGAGGTACTACTTACCGCTGCCGCACTCACATCAGGCGTTGCAACCGGCGTAGCAATTACATTGGTTGTAGACGCTCCCAACGAACCTACGGTCTGATAACTACCAGCACCGAGTGAAGTAATTGACATGGCTAACTCCTGATTAGTAAGGACAATAGTAATTGAACGCTTTATTTTGGTCTTGTTACCATACAAATGAAATATCATTCTGTCTACTTTTTACATAGACGTACAAATTTCAAGCAATCTTGACGACAATCACACAAAAAACGTCAACATACGCAGATAGTGCTTAGAATTTATTACTGGATCAGATGTAAAAATTGCCCTACATGTCGGCTACTTTGCTTCGGATCCTCAAGCATAGGCACGTGACCAATCCCATTTAGAATGACCCGCTCACTACCACGGAGCTTTTCATGCAAATAATCAGCGTCAGCGACACTTAGCACTTGGTCACCGTCTCCCCAAAGAATCAGCACTGGCAATACCAACTGCCCCAAATAAGCACTTTGATCAAGATCGGCCATCATGTCACCAAAGATTTTTTTATCAATCTCAAACCGAGCAATCTTTTTATCAGCGAGCAAGTTAAACACCATCCGTGGCATGTAAGGCGGCTTACTCATGCATATATCCAACAAGCGCTGGAAATCATCTCGGTTTTGCACATCGATCAAAGGATTTAACTCACGAGAATCAACAACTGCTTCAACCCTACCTGGTTGAATTTCCGCCCCGGCTGCACTGATCAGAACAAGTGACCGAACCATTTCTGGATACAGATGCGCGAGCCTTAAGGCGATTGCACCTCCCATAGAGTGCCCGACGACATGACCTGATTTAATCCCCAAGGTGGTTAGCATTTGGTACACACGGTGCGCCTGGCTATGAATCGAGTAATCTTGATCTGCGTCCCAGGAACTCTCGCCATGCCCTGGCAAATCTGGAATGATCACCGGATATGGTAAGTCCAGCAGTCCGGCAAACTGGATCCACGTATCTTTTTCAGAGCCAAATCCATGTAAAAGAAGAATCACTGGGCCCGATAGCTGTGACGACGTCGCGCCTTTGCTGGTCAAATACGAAATTTCCCCAAACTCAATGGAAAGTTTTTTCTTTTCCAATCTTGCTTGTTGGTAGGAAAGCCGAATAGCATTAAGGTAAATATTCGCTTGATATTGCCGGATTTTTTCTTTGATTATGTCAAACATAGAACTCTTTTCACGTTAAAAACCAACCATTCAAAAGCCAACGCCTTCACCCATCCTAAAAACACCCAACACGAAACACGAGATGAAAGATGAAGCAGATCAGGTCAACTATTAAATATCATACAACTTTAGTCTAAACAAAATATGATCTGCAACAGGTAGAATCCAAGTCACATTAGAAATTGATATTTTATTACTAATTTTAAAAGAAAAATAGGATAAACATGCCCTCACACCACAAACAAGAGGACTCCTTTTCAGACACCGATTGGTTCGCGTGGTTTGATGGCTCCGCGAAACCCAATCCTGGCAGATGTCATCTGGCATGTATTTTAAAGGGTAAGGATGGTGCCATTTACACCCATACAGAGTACATAGGCTATGGCGATAGTAGCGATGCTGAATATCAGGCACTCATATCAGCACTTAAATTGATTGCGCAAAAAACTGAACATCCTGACCGCGTCCGTATTTTATTGCGCGGTGACAGCCAAGTTGTCATCAACGATGTACTTGGACCAAAAAACAAGGCTTCTCAAAAGCTAAGTCAGTATAGGAACGATGCGCTGGTATTGATTTCTCAGCTTCCTGGCTTAACCCTAAAATGGATTCCACGACACAAAAACAATGAAGTCGATGCACTCATGCGTAACGATATTGGCATTAAAACAGAAGAAATTTCTCTCTAAAGCAAAAAAGTTGGTTTTTTTCATTGGCGTTAAGATATGGTTTTCACGCAAGCTTTTGATTATTCAGCATAAATTCATATCCCAACAAGCAAGATGCGCGGCTTTCCGGTAAAATCCTGTCTATGAATCCTTTGCCAAAAAATCTTTTTTCGTTCCCTCGCTTCCGTACGGATGTCGGCGGCAACCACACTGCGCCTTTTCTTCCAATGTCTCGTGCCGAAATGGACAAACTTGGATGGGATAGCTGCGACGTTATTTTAGTTACCGGCGACGCCTATATCGATCATCCAAGCTTCGGAATGGCATTGATCGGTCGCTTGCTTGAACACCACGGCTTCAGAGTCGGCATCATCAGCCAACCAGACTGGCACTCAGCAGATGCGTTCCGAGTTCTCGGAAAACCCAATCTCTACTTTGGCGTCACTGCCGGCAATATGGACTCGATGGTGAATCGATATACCGCTGACCGCAAAATCCGTTCAGAGGATGCCTATACGCCAGATGGTGATCGCACAAAGCGACCTGACCGAGCGCTCGTGGTATACGCCCAACGTGCACGTGAAGCATTTCCTGATGCGAATGTCGTTATTGGCAGCATTGAAGCGAGTCTGCGTCGTATTGCACATTATGACTATTGGTCCGATAAGGTACGCCGCTCTGTTTTACCAGATTCAAAAGCGGACATTCTGCTATTCGGCAATGCAGAGCGCGCACTGATCGACCTCACGCATCGACTTGCGCAGGGAGAACACATCAAAGACATCCGCAATCTGCGCGGTACTGCTTTTATGGCACCACAAGGTTGGTTGCCTGATGAAGAATGGACGGTCATTAATTCAGTCAAGATCGATACCCCGGGCAAACTAGAAGCACATACCGACCCGTACGCAATGACGCCAGAAAAAGATGCGAAATGCGCAACCGGTGAGGAGTCCAAAAACGCGACGCCTGAGGCACCCGCTGCCGATGTTGTTCAGCAACAGGCAATTCGCATCATGAGCCGCGAAGAGCGTCAACTCATGCTAAAAAATAAGCAACACAAATCCGCCATCCGCTTGCCGTCTTTTGATGAAGTCAAAGATGACCCTGTGATGTACGCCCACGCGTCGCGCGTATTTCACCTAGAAGCCAATCCAGGAAACGCCAAAGCCCTGGTGCAAGGTCACGGCGACCGTGATGTCTGGCTCAATCCACCACCACTGCCGCTAGCGATGGACGAAATGGATGGGGTGTATGATCGTGCCTATGCGCGCGCGCCACACCCGTCCTACGGCAAAGCCCGCATCCCGGCTTGGGAGATGATCCGCTTTTCTATCAATATTATGCGTGGCTGCTTTGGTGGTTGTACGTTCTGCTCGATTACAGAGCACGAGGGTCGGATTATTCAAAGCCGCTCTGAGCCTTCTATCCTGCGTGAAATCGAAGAAATTCGCGACAAAGTCAAAGGCTTTACCGGCACGATTTCCGATCTCGGAGGCCCAACCGCGAATATGTATCGCCTGGCCTGCAAAGACAAGAGCATCGAAGAATCATGTCGTCGTTTATCTTGCGTATACCCATCAATTTGTTCCAATCTGGGGACCGATCACAGCAAGTTAATTTCTATTTATCGCAAAGCACGGGCCATTCCTGGTGTAAAAAAAATCCTGATCAGTTCAGGCTTACGTTACGACCTCGCTGTCAGATCACCAGAATATGTCAAAGAACTGGTAACACATCACGTCGGTGGTTTGCTAAAAATCGCCCCAGAGCATACCGAGACAGACACCCTGTCAAAAATGATGAAGCCAGGCATCGGCAGCTACGATGAATTCAAACAAATGTTTGAAAAATACTCAAAAGAAGCCAATAAGGAACAATATCTGATTCCTTACTTTATCGCAGCCCACCCTGGCTCGACCGATGAAGACATGGTCAATCTCGCGATCTGGCTCAAGAAAAACGATTTCAAATTGGATCAGGTGCAAACGTTTATGCCAACACCAATGGCATTAGCGACCACCATGTACCACACACGCAAGAATCCGCTCAAGAAAGTCACAGCGGATTCCGAAGTCGTCGAAACGGCACGCTCTGGCAAAATTCGCAAATTACATAAAGCATTGTTGCGTTACCATGCGCCTGAAAACTGGGAAATCATTCACGAAGCATTGATACGGATGGGCCGAAGGGATTTAATCGGCAGCGGACCTCGTCACTTGATCCCTGCACGACAACCATTAATCCCCATCACTATTGATGAGAGCGGCGTTGCCAATGGTAAACGTGTAGCGGCACCAAAGATCAATACTTATGGTAAAAAACCGGCTGCGCACAGCAACCCCTCTGCAACAGCTAAAACAGCGGCCACCCCTGCTCGTACGGGACTGGCATACAAGTCCGCCAAGCCAAAAACTACCACGGCAAAATCTGGTAGACGTTAATCTTTAAGCATGCCTTTAAGTGCGATAGTTAAACTACATTAAAAGCTGCGCAATCTGCGCAGCTTTTTTTTATCGTGCATTACTCAGGGAGTTTTACTGATGTAAAATCAGCTAGGCGGTGAATGGCATTTTTACGTAGTTACCCTCTGGAGGCACTATGAAACACATGAAAACCGTTTTAATACTCGAGCATACCGAAGAAATCTTCGATAAACTCACTTGCGACGTCTGCGGTGCTGAGTCCCTTTGGGATGAAAACTGGAGCGACAAGGAACACGAGAAAGTCAACACGACGATTTCTCTCGAAGAAGAAGAATCATTGCCGAGTGGCGGTTCAGTCAAAATTACGCAATATCATGTTTGCCCTGACTGCTTTAAAAATCATTTGGCAAAATGGCTAGAAAGTCATCGCGACGTTCACCCAACAATTACAAAATCAGTCTGGTAAAGGAAAAGATGACGGTTATTTAAGTGAATTGATGGCACATATTGACAAAACAAACGGCAGCCGAATCACTACTAAGGTGCGGCTGCGGTTATAATGCAAGGTTTTATTGCATTAGAAAAGCGACATTATGGAAGCCGAACGCCTCAATAGCCTGTCCTCCCTGCTTGCCGACCTGACGGTCCGCGAAGCCGAACTTCGGAGGTATCTTTGACTTCGATATCAAGTCAGAGAAGCTCGAACAAGTCAATGCCGAATTAGAAGATCCTAAAGTTTGGGACGACCCTAAACGCGCCCAGGATTTAGGCAAAGAGAAAAAATCCCTTGAAGCCATTGTCGACACACTCAATAAAGCAAATTCCGGATTACGTGACGCGAATGACCTATTTGAGATGGCTCGAGAAGAGTCTGATGACGACACCTTGGAAGCGATTGAGATCGATGCTCAAGGATTGCAAGGCTTAGTAGAAGGGATGGAATTCCGTCGGATGTTTAACAATCCCATGGATCCGAATAATTGTTTTATCGACATTCAAGCTGGTGCGGGCGGTACCGAGGCACAAGATTGGGCGTCGATGTTATTGCGTCAGTATTTGCGCTATTGCGAGCGTAAAGGCTTCAAAGTCGATATTCTTGAACAGTCCGATGGCGATGTTGCGGGCATTAAAACAGCAACCCTGAAAGTAGAAGGCGAATACGCCTATGGCTTTTTGCGTACTGAGACTGGCGTGCATCGTCTCGTTCGCAAATCTCCGTTCGATTCCAACAATGGTCGCCACACCTCGTTCTCGAGTCTGTTTGTCTACCCAGAAGTCGATGAGTCATTTGAAATCGACATCAACCCTGCGGATGTGCGTACCGATACCTACCGTGCATCTGGTGCGGGCGGTCAACATATTAACAAAACCGATTCAGCCGTGCGCTTGACTCATGGCCCTTCCGGCATCGTTGTGCAGTGTCAGAATGACCGCAGTCAACATCGTAACCGCGCTGAGGCATGGGAGATGTTGAAAGCGAAGTTATTCGAGCTCGAATTGCGTAAGCGCATGAGCGAAAAACAAAATCTGGAAGATTCCAAGACGGACGTGGGCTGGGGCCATCAGATTCGCTCGTATGTACTTGACCAATCACGCATTAAAGATTTGCGCACCGGCTTCGAAACAGGCAACACCAAAGCCGTATTGGATGGCGACATCGACGAGTTTATTGCAGCATCACTAAAGCAAGGTGTCTAAATAACTTAGTGCATCATTGATGAGAAACATCAGTGATGCACACATTAAGCTATTCATCAACATTTGACGAACGCGGTTAATCCATTTTGTTCGAATTTTGCTACGCAGACGTTGATCAGAACCAACAACAAACGGGCACACCGCCCGCAACACTGAGAGAAATCTTATGTCAGAAACTAATAACCAAAACGCCGCCAGCGAATTGCCGGTTGATGAAAACTCCATCATCGCAGAGCGCCGCGCGAAGCTTGATGCGATTCGCGCCAAAGGCATCGCTTTTCCAAACGATTTCCGTCCAACCCACAAAGCTGCTGATTTGCAAGCGCAGTATGGTGATATTGGCCGTGAAGAACTCGAAGAACTACATGTCGAAGTGAGTATTGGCGGCCGCATGATGTTGAAGCGTGAAGCCGGTAAAAAAGCAGCATTCGCCACCTTACAAGATGCGTCCGGCATCCGCGCAGATGGCCGTATCCAGCTGTACGTCACAACAGACAAAACTGGCGAAGCGGAAATGGAAGCGTTCCGTCACTACGACTTGGGCGACATCCTCGGCATTGAAGGTGTTTTGTTCAAAACAAAAACCGATGAACTGACCATCAAAGTCACGACATTACGTTTGCTGACCAAATCCTTGCGCCCACTGCCAGACAAGTTCCATGGCTTAGCAAATCAAGAAACCAAATACCGTCAGCGTTACGTCGACCTGATCATGAGCGAAGAGACACGTCGCACATTTAAAGCACGTACTGCGGCAATGACCTCCATCCGTAATTTCATGGCAACCCATGAATTTATGGAAGTGGAAACGCCGATGTTGCACGTCATCCCAGGCGGTGCAGCGGCAAAGCCTTTCATTACCCATCACAACGCACTGGACATGGAAATGTACCTGCGTATCGCGCCTGAACTATACCTCAAGCGTCTGGTTGTTGGTGGTTTTAACCGTGTGTTTGAAGTTAACCGCAACTTCCGCAATGAAGGGGTATCACCACGCCACAATCCAGAATTCACGATGATGGAATTCTATGCAGCCTACGTCGATTACAAATGGCTGATGGACTTTACTGAACAAGTTATCCGTAAAGCAGCTGAAGATGCGCATGGCACAGCTGTATTAACGTATCAAGGTAAAGAGCTGGATTTGTCCAAACCGTTTGAACGTCTGACAATTGTTGGCGCGATCAATAAATATGCGCCGCAATATACCAATGAACAATTGCACGATGCTGAGTTCATCAAAGCAGAATTATTGAAATTCGGCGTCAAACCATTTGCAACAGCAGGTCTCGGCGCATTGCAATTGGCCTTGTTTGAAGAAACAGCAGAAGCGCAGCTGTGGAATCCAACCTACATCATCGACTATCCTGTCGAAGTGTCACCGTTGGCACGTGCATCAGACACCGTTCCTGGCATTACAGAACGCTTTGAATTGTTCATGACTGGTCGCGAAATCGCTAACGGCTTCTCCGAGTTAAACGATGCCGAAGATCAGGCAGCACGCTTCCAAGCACAAGTTGCCGCCAAAGAAGCAGGCGATGATGAAGCGATGTTCTACGATGCAGACTACATCCGCGCACTCGAATATGGCCTACCTCCAACCGGTGGCTGCGGTATCGGCATTGACCGTCTGATGATGTTAATCACCGACTCACCAAACATCCGTGACGTCATTCTGTTCCCGCATTTACGTCGCGAAGACTAATTGCAAAGAGCAGATTAACTGCAAGTATGATCAGCGTTAAAATAACACTTTAATGATCATCAAAAGCAGAACTAAAAACACCCGTGGCATCTATTTTGATCCTCGGGTGTTTTTTTATCCCTGCTGCATTAATCGCTTTATGGATGGCAAATCGCACCATCTGCGTACAAAGGTCCGCTAAGGTAGAATCCTCACCACTTGATTGAACCACAATGACTCCAGACGATCTCCTCCGACTACTATGACCACAACGCATCCGCTAAAAAAGCTCCTGCATTACGCACAACAATACCGCTCCGATTTTCGCTTAGCGGCACTTTATTCGATACTCAATAAATTCTTCGATATCTTGCCGGAAGTATTGATTGGTGTTGCGGTAGATATCGTCGTCAATGGTGACAAAAGCTTTCTCGCAAAACGGGTGTTAGGGGGCTTTGGCATCACGGACACCTGGCATCAACTGATTGTACTGGGTGCGGTGAATACGTTGATCTGGGGTGGCGAATCCTGGTTTGAGTACTTGTTAGAATTGAAGTGGCGCAAACTGGCGCAGAACCTGCAACACGATTTACGACTCGACACGTACGATCATGTACAAAAATTAGACATGGCGTATTTTGAAAATCAACGCACAGGCAATCTAATGTCCATCTTGAACGAAGATATCAATCAAATGGAGCGGTTCCTCAATGGTGGAGCCAATCAGATTATCCAGGTTATCTGCTCATCCGTTATGGTCAGTGCAGTTTTCTTCGCGTTACAACCGTCGTTGGCCATCATTTCATTACTACCAGTGCCGGCGATCTTGTTTGGCGCATTCTGGTTCCAGAATCGCCTCGCACCCCGCTACGCAGAGGTACGTGAGGCAGCAGGCGATGTCAGTGCTCGACTCAATAACAATTTGCTTGGATTGGCAACAATTAAAGCGTTCGCTACCGAGACTTTCGAGAAAAATCATATTGCTGAGGCCAGCAATCAGTACCGAGAAGCGAATGCTCGAGCCATTGCCATCAGTTCTGCGATCACGCCTGTGATCCGCATGGCAATTTTAGCAGGGTTTACTGCCACACTAGTGTACGGTGGCTGGCTGACCTTGCATGGCGAGTTAGCTATCGGGGCGTATTCTGTCTTGGTCTATTTAACTCAGCGCTTATTATGGCCAATGACTGGCCTTGCTGACGTCGCAGACATGTATCAACGCTCAATGTCAGCAATTGACCGTGCAATGAATTTACTCGATACAAAAATCAACATCAACTATGAGGGTAAACACCTGCCACTAGCAGAGGTGCAAGGAGCGATTAGTTTTAAAGACGTAAGTTTTTCGTACGGCAATCAAACGACATTACATGCCATCAACCTACAAATCCCTGCCGGTAAAACTGTTGCATTCGTTGGTTCAACTGGCTCAGGCAAGTCGACGCTAGTCAAATTGCTGCTCCGTTTTTACAGTCCGCAACATGGACAGATCATGCTTGATGGCATCCCGACTGACAGCCTGAATCTGCAAGATTTACGTCGAGTGATCGGCTATGTTGCCCAAGATAGCTTCCTGAGCGACGGTACCATTGCTGACAACATCGCCTACGGGATGGTCAATGTCAGCGACGAAGCTATTGCGGCTGCCGCCCAAGCTGCTGAGGCGACGGAGTTTATTCAGAAATTACCTTTAGGTTTCGCGACGCGAATTGGCGAACGTGGTCAGAAGTTATCAGGTGGACAGCGTCAGCGGCTGGCACTCGCACGGGCAATTCTTAAAAATCCGCCAATCCTGATTCTGGACGAAGCCACCAGTGCCGTCGACAATGAAACAGAAGCCGCTATTCAGCGCAGTCTGGATATCGTCAGCCGCAACCGCACCACTATCGTCATTGCCCATCGACTTTCCACAATAAGACAGGCAGATTGTATTTATTTGCTTGAAGCTGGCAACGTTATCGAAAGCGGTACGCATGAAGAGTTACTGTCATTAAACGCGGGATACGCGAGTTTGTGGCGGCTGCAAACTGGAGAGCGACAAGGGTAATGCAAATTGTGTGGCATAACGGTAATTTTTTATATACTATGTCACTTTAATATACGCTCTGTTACGCAACTCATGAACGCAAGAAAAAAAGCAACGATAAAAGCGACTATTGCCGGCGGAATTGCCAGTGTGATTTTATTTCTTTCCTATAAAGCCGCTCTTCATACTTATCACATGCCAGCAGCAAGCACTGAGGCAACCCAGCTGCATTTGAAACCATTTAACGTTAATCCCGCCTGGATTAAATCAGGCACACCTAACTTCAGAGCAGACGAGTTTTTCAAATCAGGTGATGGTCAGACGAGTTCTGGCATTTTCGAATGTGACGCCGCCACATTTGAATGGCATTACCAGTTTGATGAAGCCGTATACATTCTCGACGGTAGTGTCACCTTAGATTACCAAGGCAAGCAATTCACCCTACATGCAGGCGAAAGCGCCCTATTCAGGGCGGGCACTACCGCCGTCTGGCATGTACCAGACCATATCCGCAAAAGCTGGACGATTTACGATGCTGGCAAGCCCGCACGAGGACTTGCCAAACTCCTGCAATGATGACTAGCCGATTGTTTTTGCCAAGGCTACAGCGCTGAGAAATGCGTTTTCAACTCGCCCACCACCTTCAAGACCAGCAGCAAACCAATCCCCGCAGACACCGACTTTGCGATTGACGTCCCACAGAAAATCAAATGGAAGCGGATGCTCAGATTGCGCAAAACGCCAACGATGCACAACCGCATGGATTGGTTGTATCCAGGATCCCGTCGCCTCATGAAATGCCTTTAGCAGCTTTTCTTTTGCGCGTTCGGGATCTTCTTCCAGATGCTCAATACTCCACGCTGGGCTTGCTTGCGCAATCCAACGCTCGCCTGATCTGCGCAAAGGCTTAGAATTATCTCTAGCGATCCATGATAAGCGCGACTGATTGACCCATGCGCCACCATAAGGCAATTCGAGCGAAGTCTGAAACCCGAGCATCAATGTCCAGCATGGCAGCATGATCGATTTTGTCGCCTCAACTGCGAAGGCAGGAAACTCGCCCAACAAAGGCGCAGCCTGATCTGCCGGAATTGCCAGCAATACAGCGTCAAATGGACCGGCTGATGCAGCGATGGCCACCGTATCGGCCTGCACTTTCAGCAACCACTGGTTTCCATGCGCTTCCAGCCCCACGATTTGCTGCTCTTTTCTAACATCCAGTCCATGTGCAAGTTGTTTACCTAGCGCGTTCATTCCTGGTGTTGCTACGTACCGCGTCGCACTCTTTCCTGCAGGCTTACTTTGACCATGATCAAGACTGACCAGTTTTTCTTCCCACGGCGCGACCCAACCCAACTTTTTCCAATCGTTAATTTCCTTCTTAAATCGGTCGGAACTAGCAGTAAAATACTGCGCTCCATGATCAAATCCACCCAGTTCCGTCTGGCGGGTACTCATACGACCACTGACCCCTGCACTCTTCTCATAGACCGTCACATGATGGCCCTGAGATTGTAATTGGCGCACTACAGTCAATCCTGATAAACCTGCCCCTACGACGGCGATATGCATGTTTGTTCCTTTTTAAAAAATAAAAACGCCCGCAATATTTTTTGTGCGGGCGTCATCTTAAATTAAGTCAACATTGTTTGCTTATTCTTCATTCTGTTCTGCAGGCCAATCGCGGATATACGCTTTGAGCATTTTGTTTTCAAAACTCTGCGCTTCCAACACTGCTTTAGCAACGTCATAAAATGAAATAACACCCAGCAACGTCTTCGCATCCATCACTGGCAGATAGCGGGAATGTTTTTCCAGCATCATGCGACGTACTTCGTTGACTTCTGTTTCTGGTGTGACGGTGATCGGATGATCATCCATGTACTTGCGTACAGTACCGTTACCCAGTGAACCATTGTTGGAATGAATCGCGCGGATCACTTCGCGGAAAGTTAAGATCCCTGCCAAGTCACCATATTCCATGACCACCAGCGAACCGATATCTTTTTCTTCCATCACGCTGACAGCATCAATAATCGGCGTGTCGGGTGTAATAGTAAAAAGGATATTACCCTTCACCTGGAGTATTTCTGAAACTTTCATGGCATGCCCCTCCTGTTATCTGTATTTTACAAAACTGTATTCCAATGTATCGTAAGCGATGCAAAAAATCCAGCATGTTCACACTTTTTCCTGCCGAAAACACAATTTCATTTTGTGACGTTAATGGTAGCATTGCATCATTACAATACGGAGATACCAGTTTATGAGCGGCCCACATTACCCTGGCTTTGATACGCTGTCGTTGCACGCAGGTGCAGCACCCGATCCCGCTACGGGCGCGAGAGCAACCCCGATTTACCTTACATCATCCTACGTTTTCAAAGACTCTGACCACGCAGCATCCTTGTTTAATATGGAGCGTGCGGGTCATGTTTATTCCAGAATTTCCAATCCGACCAATGCTGTTCTTGAAGAGCGCATTGCAGCATTAGAAGGTGGCGTTGCAGGAATTGCTGTTGCCAGCGGACAAGCAGCATTACATCTGGGCCTGGCAACGATTGCCGGCGCGGGATCGCATATTGTTGCTTCTCGCGCACTCTATGGCGGCTCACAAAATTTACTCGCTTACACCATGAAACGTTTCGGTATCGAAACGACGTTTATTGATCCACGTGACATGGGCGCATGGCGCAGTGCAATAAGACCAAATACAAAGGCGTTGTTTGCTGAAACGCTTGGCAACCCTGGGCTGGACGTATTGAACATTCCTGAAATCGCTGCGATCGCACATGAAAATTTTTTGCCATTGCTGGTTGATTCAACGTTTACTACCCCGTATTTACTCCGACCATTTGATCTTGGTGCTGATCTGGTCTTTCATTCAGCAACCAAATTCTTGTGCGGCCACGGTACGGCAATTGGCGGCCTGCTGGTGGACGGCGGCACCTTTGACTGGCAGGAAGCCTATGATAAAACCGGTCGATTCAGTGAGCTCTGCGAACCCTATGAGGGCTTCCATGGCATGGTGTTTAGTGAAGAATCCACTGTTGCTGCTTTCTCATTGCGTGCCCGTCGCGAGGGCTTGCGTGACTTCGGCGCATGCATGAGTCCACACAATGCGTTTGCGATATTGCAGGGAATCGAAACCTTAGGGTTACGCATGGACAGACACGTTGCCAACACCCGAAAAGTCGTCGAATTTTTAGTATCACATCCTGCGGTCGCCTCAGTCTCCTATCCAGAGCTACCAACGCATCCAGACTATGAACTGGCAAAAACGCTGTTACCAAAAGGCTGCGGTGCCGTGTTTTCATTCAACATCAAAGGTGATCGCGCTGCAGGTCAACGCTTTGTCGAATCACTCAATCTCTTTTCGCATCTCGCCAATGTCGGCGACGCCAAGTCGCTCGTCATCCATCCAGCTTCTACGACCCACTTCCGCGTTCCGGCTCAACAGCTCAGTGCATCAGGCATTACGGAAGGCACCATGCGTTTATCGGTTGGCCTAGAAAATGTCGACGACCTGATTGAAGACCTGAGCCGTGGGTTAAAAGCAGCGCAGAAAGGAGCCTGAGATGCTATTCAACGTCAACCAACATGAAGCCTATTGCTACACCGGTGGCAAGCTACTAAAACCAGAATTACCGACGGTCGTTTTTATCCATGGCGCGCAAAACGATCACTCTGTCTGGGGACTGCAGAGTCGCTATTTTGCGCATCATGGTTATAACGTCCTCGCCGTTGATTTGCCTGGACATGGGCGCAGTAAAGGACCGGCGTTAACTTCCATCGAAGACATGGCGCACTGGCTGCTTGCCTTATTGGATGCGGCACAAATTCAACAAGCCACACTCGTTGGTCACAGCATGGGATCCTTAGTTGCACTGGAAACCTGCGCAAATGCGCCTCAGCGGGTCAGCAAGCTCTGTTTAATTGGTACTGCATATCCCATGAAGGTCTCAGACACCCTGCTTAACGCAGCGCGTGATGAAGAACAGACTGCCATTGATATGGTCAACATCTGGTCACACACGTCGATGGCGCACAAACCATCCTTTCCTGGGCCGGGGTTTTCTGTACTAGGAGGCAGCCAACGTCTCATGCAAAGACTGTCTAAAATCAACCCAGACAAATTGTTCTATACCGATTTTTTTGCATGTAATGCATACGCAAATGGTGAAGCGGCGGCGCACACTGTGCAATGCCCAACCTTATTTGTAATTGGCAAAAAAGATATGATGACACCGCCCAAAGCGACAACGACGCTCACCAATATCATTACTCGTGGAAAAATCACACTCATCGAAAACTGTGGTCATTCGTTGATGTCAGAACAATCTGATGCAGTGTTAAACACCTTGTTCCAGTTTGTGAAAGCATAAGTGCATGACAATGACGTTTGAAAGCTGGGCATTGTTTACAGCAACAGAAGCAGCCATGTCCTTATCACCAGGTCCAGCGGTGATGATGGTCGTGGCTTATGGCATCGCACGCGGCTGGCGAAAATCACTGTTTGTGACCTTGGGCATTTTGTCTGGCAATGCGATTTTTTTCGCCTTATCCGCCACTGGACTGGGTGGTGCATTGTTAGCATCGCCAATGATCTTCATGGGGATTAAATATCTTGGGGCTGCTTATCTGGTTTATCTGGGATTATCAGCTATTTTTGGCAGACCTTCGCCAATCACGCTATCCCGCGTCGACGGACAACCTGAAGCAGGAAAAAAGATCTTCTCAAGAGCCTTGATGCTGCAGTTAACAAACCCTAAAAGTATGCTAACGTTCGTCGCGATTCTACCTCAATTTATCAATCCATCCCAACCGATTGGTTTGCAAATGCTGATTCTTGCGGCCTGCTCCATCATTCCGGAATTTTTTATTTTACTTGGTTACGGCATGCTAGCAAGTAAAGCGAGCCATTTAGCAACACAGGAAAAATACGCCCTAATTACGGAGCGGATTGCAGGAGTATTAGTACTAACTGCTGGTGTACTGGTTGCCGTCGTGTAATTTTTCTGGAACGCTCAATTGACCATATTGAGCGTTAATCGCCGTACATACAACACAACCCTCTTGTCACAGCGCAGCTCACTGACTCGATGCTACCTCGAAGAAATCAAAAAAACGCTGTATAAACGAGGCAACATCCTTTTCATCCAAATAATTAATCCCAGCTGCCAATCGTCGCCCTCCTCCACTTGGGAACCCGGAACAAAACTCACTCGCGGGTTTTGTGTCTGGTTGTGCGGATCGTATACTCACGAGATAACCACCAGTTGATTTAGGGGTAAGTACAGCAAATGAAGAGTCTCGCTGCTCATCAACCAATTTGTTTGCCAGCAAACCGGAAATCCTCCTCGACCAAGGCGCATCCGGCAACACATACACCTTACTTTTGTATCGGGTTTCTACAGGGCGAAGGTTATTGAGATACGTCACTTCTTCTGCGTAAGCAAACTGCAAGGCGAGAAAATGTGAAGAGCTACGAATAAAATCAAAGGGATTGACAAACCTGTGGACTTCTCGATAGAGATCCGCAGGGTGAAGATGCAAGTCAGATAGTTGCTCACCATATGCGTTGTAGTTTAATAATTTACCCAACTCTTGCAAGACAGCACGATCGCTCCAACCCAATCCCTGCTCCATGCACATACCGTTGGCAACGTTGGTTAAGTTATCACCAAATGCCGCCACAATTGCCCACATGACATAACGGTGATCCAAAAAACGACTCACCAGAATACTGGTACAAACATCTTTTGCATCAGACCAATGAAATTCAAGGTGAGGATGTTGAAAGATGCTACGGGCTTCGTGATGATCAAAGTAACTGACAAAAGCGCCTGCATCAAGATGCCCTTTTAAGGCTGCGACATTCGCATCGAGCGAAATATCAAGCACTGTTAGGCGATCCCCTGGGGAGGTCTGTATTTTCTCAAGTAAGGTAATATCTCTTTTTACACCAGTTACTTCGATAGCCTCGCGCGGAAAAGCCATCCGCAACTGGTGGAGCGCACAGATGCCATCCGCATCACCATTAAAGATATCAAAATATTTGTGCTGATTACCAGAAACACTGTCCATGACACGCCTCAGTTTGCAATAGAAATAATTTTGCTTCTTTTAAAAGCTACAGGGTAACGTCCCTTAGCGAAATATACGCACTGCACTCACCTCAAGAAAACTGGTAAGCCATACAAATATGCGCAATACCTGCTTCCATAAAGATCTCGCCATCTCTGGCAAAGCCTTCTCGTGCGTAAAACGGCTCCGCAGACTGCTGGGCGTTAAGCTGTACCAGTTTATCTCCGCGCAGTTTTGCTTGCTCCATCAGGGTACGAAGGATGGCAGCACCAACACCCGAACTACGGGCACTGGCTAACACCGCCATACGACCTATATGACCGTCCGGCAATAAACGCCCCGTACCAATCGCCTGTTTATTATCGTCATAAGCAACTGCATGCAAACACTGGACGTCCATCACATCCCACTCAAGCTCGGCTGGAATTTTTTGCTCTTGTACGAACACCGCATAACGGACTGCGTGCGCATCTTTTTCGAGCGCAGCCCAGTCCCCCAAAACAATGTGAGCGCCTGATTTCAATGTCGCCATGTCAATTAATCCCTAGCGGTTTGATTTTTTCTAAGTCGCCTATTATCTCACGCCAATCTAGTGGAACAGGAACCCCTTTGGGAGTCACGCCGTCCGCCCCCTTACCAGCGTAGACATAAACCAACTCACCCGAAATTAGATGCTGGCCATCACGAAATATTTCAAGTACAAACTGTATCGATGATTGTCCTATGCGACTACATCTGACGCCAATATCCAAAACATCATCAAACCGTGCCGGAGAAAAATACTCGACCGATGACTTCCGTGCAAATAGCTCTTTTCCTTCTGCCGCCTGCGCCACTGCATTCGGTAAGCCAGTCGCACGCCAGTACTCGGTGAAAGCAACGTCGAAATAGGTCAGGTAATTCCCGTTAAACACAATCGCTTGCATATCGACTTCAGACCATCGAACCCGCAAAGAATGGGAAAAAACAAAATCCTCAAACGCCATGGATCAACTTTCAATCATTCAAAAAGTCTCGTATTAATCGATTCACGCGTTCTGGCTGTTCATGAATCACCCAATGCGAACCTTCAGGAATCCGTTGAATTTTGACATCATCGATAAAATCTTCGATGCTATTTAACAGTGTTTTTGGTAAGGCTTTATCATTCTCACCCCAGATAATGCGTGTAGGCACACGAACCTTGAAGTCGTCAGGATTCAGATTTAATTTTGATGGCCCAGCATGGCCCTCAGTAGCAGGATGCAATGGCGATGCGCGGTAATAATTGACCCCGCCAGTTAAGCCACGCTGCCAACATGCATGGTATGCGGCTCGGGTTGGCTTGTCGTACCAAGAGGCATCGCCCTGCCCCATACCATTAAAGAATCCATCCATCAACGCGAAATTGTCTTTGGAGAGCGCATCTTCAGAACCCGGATTGCGCAACCAGTTCATGTATTGACTAGCAGTTTGTTGCTCTGGGTCGTTGCTCAAGGCATCCATAAACAAATACGGATGCGGTGAATTGATAATGATCAGCTTCTTTACCAGAGATGGTAGCGCAATAGCCATATTCCAACATATTGCACCTCCCCAGTCATGGGCGACAACAATCGCTTGCTCATATCCCAGATGAGAAACTAACAAACGTAGGTCATCAACAATATGCTTTGCCTTGTATTCACCCAAATCAGCGGGCATATCGGATAAATTAAAACCTCGTAAATCTGGGGCAACCGCAAAATAGTCTTGCCCAAACTCAGCCAACTGCGCTGACCACTCGTACCAAAACTCTGGAAAACCATGGACAAATAATATCAATGGCCGCCCCACTTCACCCGCACTGGCGAAATGCAATCGAGTGCCATTGTCTAATTGGGCAAATTGGCCAGGTTTAATACTTGCAGTCATTGCAGCCTCTCCTTCCTAAGTTACGCGAGAAATAATCTAAGTTTGAGCCGCTGAGGCTTAAGCTTTTAATTTTGCGCGTAACATATCGCGAATGTGTGGCGCGGCTTTGTAAGGATCACCAGGATTTCTTATCATCACGACGTCCTCCATCCGTTCCTGCACATTACTTAGCGCACCTGGATGAGAAAATATATAAAATTGTTGCTCACTGATCGCCTTAAACGTATTTTCTGCAACTTCCTGCGCTGTCACTTTTCCAGAGGTAACCGCTTTATCGGACATCGCCTGCGCTGCACGCTGACTAGCCGTTGGTGCGTCGCCTTTGACATCTTCCGGACGGTTTCGATGCGACTGCGAAATACCCGTCGGAACAAAATATGGACACAAGACGGATGCACCGATCGGCGCCTCAACCAACTGCAAGTCCTGATACAACGATTCAGACAGGGATACCACTGCGTGCTTTGAAACATTATAGACACCCATTGTCGGGGCATTTAAAAGTCCCGCCATCGATGCTGTATTAACGATATGTCCCTCGTATGCTGGATCTGTTTTGGCGCAGGCAAGCATCAGATTGGTAAAAATCCGCGTGCCATGAATCACACCCCACAGATTAACGCCTAACACCCATTCCCAGTCAGCTTGCGTGTTTTCCCAAATCAGTCCACCAGAGCCAACACCGGCGTTATTAAAGACGAGATGCACGGCACCGAAACGTGCCATTGTCGCATCGGCAAGCGCCTGCACCTGCTCGGCATGACGTACATCGCATAGCATAGCCAACACCTGCGCACCTTGCTCTTCAAGCTCAACTTTGATTTTATCTAAAGCGTCCGGCTGTACGTCAGCGAGAACGAGCTTCATACCTAGACGGGCACCAATGAGCGCAAACTCTCGACCAAATCCACTGGCAGCACCAGTAATCACTGCAACTCTGTCTTTAAAAACTTTCATTATGTCTCCTGTTGGATTTTTTTATTTGGTAAAACGACGGATTGACTGACACGGCGTTATTTTCGTTCTTTGCAGTTGAAACAGATCTCACTTGTTTCAAGTCAGCTTAACTAACTGTTTGCCAAAATTACGCCCTTTCAGCAGACCGATGAATGCATCTGGTGCGCTCGCAATACCCTCTGCAACTGATTCTCTGAACTTGAGCTTCCCGCTCGCTACTTTTGCGCCCAATTCCTGCAAACCTTGCGGCCAGAGATCCATATGTTCAGACACAATAAAACCACGCAACGTAACGCGCATTGTTAAAAAGACGCGGGCATTTTTGATACTGATCTGCTCCCCGTTATAACCAGCAATCATGCCGCAGAGCGCAACCCGCCCAAACGGATTCATACGCGCCAGACTCGCGTCAAATACTTCGCCGCCAACATTTTCAAATACAGCATCAATGCCATTCGGGGTGGCCGCAGCAAGATCGGTTTCGAGTTGACCAGCTTTATAATCAACGCAAGCATCAAAACCTAACTCATTGACCACATAAGCACATTTTTCAGCGCCGCCAGCGATCCCGACCACGCGACATCCCAATTGCTTCGCTAACTGACCAACCACACTACCAACAGCACCACTTGCCGCAGACACCACCACTGTTTCACCCGCTTTAGGGTTCATGATCTGCGTCAGACCATACCAGGCCGTGAGACCTGGCATACCGACGGCACCCAGATAGGCCGAAAGTGGAATATGGGTTGTATCAAGCTTACGCAACAGTATGCCGTCGGACACGGCAACTTCCGTCCAACCTAACATACCAAGAACCTTGTCGCCTACCGCAAAACGTGGATTCTTGCTGGCAATCACCTCACCTACTGTTCCGCCAATCATGGTCTCATCCAAGGCTTGTGGTGCGGCATAACTCTTCGCATCTTCCATGCGCCCGCGCATGTAAGGATCGAGTGATAAAAAATGATTCCGAACCAACACCTCGCCCTCTTTGATATCAGGAACAGGCAATGTCTCTACACGGAAGTTTTCGTTAACAACCTGACCTTGTGGGCGTGATGCCAAAACTATACGTTGATATTGATTCATGATTTTTTCTCATTTTATTAAAAATTCGCGAGTACTGAAACCCCGCGATACGTCCTCGCATCAATTGCGCCACTTGCCACGATAAAATGCGATGAAATGTTAACGATCACCATGTCAGCAACTAAATGAAGATTAATCGCTTCCGTACAATTTTTTCATATTTTCACCTGACGTCAGTCGACGCAGATATTTAAACGTTCCCATCGCCTTTGCAACAAGACGCTCACCATTCCACACTTCCCCTTCGCAAAAACACATTGTGGACGACTGATGAAAGGCATTACCACGCGCTTCAATCCGCCCACCAGCGACGCCACCTGGCTGCAAAAAGCTGGTCTTCATTTCGACCGTCACGACGCCTTTTAAATCTGCATGCAATGATCGTCCAGCCATCGCCATTACAACATCTAGCATCGTCATAATGACGCCGCCGTGCGTAATCTGCCAGCTATTCATATGCTTCTCAGACAGATCCAGTGATAGTTTTGCTGTGCCGTTTTCCATTTCAAGAAATTCGACACCCAGGTCATGTAAGAAAGGATTAATGGTTGGTGATGGCTGCTGCAACGCAGCCTGAGCAGGTGTGGTTGGCTCCATGATTACACCGCGGATACACCACCGTCGATTGCCAAGGTCTGGCCAGTAATATGCTTGCCTGCATCAGAGGCAAATAACAGAGCGGCGCCTTTTACGTCTTCATCATCGCCAATTCGTTGCAGCGGCGCTTCTTTAGCGAGTTTTTCTTCACCCAGATGATCCAAAATTCCTTTCGTCATTTTAGAAGGAAAGAATCCTGGTGCGATCGCATTGACGGTAATGCCATGCACGCCCCACTCTCCGGCCAGTGTCCGCGTAAAATTGATCACTGCAGCCTTGGAGGTGTTATAGGCGATCGTCTGCATGGTTCCTGGTGCATTACCTGCCAAACCAGCAATCGATGCAATATTGATGATGCGACCAGAACGACGTGGAATCATGCTACGTTTACCAACCGCCTGCGACAACAAAAAGATACTGCGGATATTTAAATTCATGACCTTATCCCATGCTTCAATAGGATGATCCTCAGCTGGCGCACCCCACGTCGCCCCCGCATTATTGATTAGAATATCGATGTGCCCGAGTTGCGCTAAAGCGGCATCAAGTAACGGCGTTACAGCAGACTCTTTGGATAAATCAGCGGCAACGGCACTCGCCTCAATACCACGGCTCTTCAAATGAGCAACGGCTTCATCCAGATCCGCTTGCTTACGAGATGAAAGAACTATCTTTGCTCCCTGCTCACCAAGCGCTTCCGCCATTTGCAAACCAAGACCACGTGAGCCACCTGTAATCAGCGCTGTTTTGCCACTAAGGTTAAATAACTGTTGAACGGTACGTGCTGCTTTCATATTTGTCTCCAATTCTTATTTTTAAATGTAATTATTTTCGTCTAAATTTATTGCATGCAATAAACCGCTAAAAACATGCGGGTACAGTTGCCACTTTGCTGGTAACACCATTAGATCAAGAATGGCATTGAGCAATGTACCCACCGTTTTAAAACCAGTTATCCTTCATTTCGTAAGTCGTTGTATCGATATTGCCGAGCAAATCTAACTGCGGATGAACTTTTGGCAGCTCCCAGTTAAAGAAATATTTGCACGCCTGAAGTTTACCGGCATAAAAATCGGCATCGTGATGCTGCTCTTTACCGAGGCAAAGCAACGCTTGCTCCAGCCATACCCATGCAACAATAACATGCCCAAACACCTCTAAATAAGCAGACGCATTTGCCAAAGTTTTATTGGTATCTCCGCAAGCATGTAGCTGCTTAGTGACCAGCGCTAAGCGCTGTAAAACACGTGCTAGTGATTTGCCATAGTCGACCAGTTGCGGCTGATTGGCAGCTAGTCTCAATGTCTTATGCAACAATTCGCCTATCGCTTCCAATGCAGCGCCATCATGCATCACCGCTTTTCTTCCGAGCAAGTCCAGCCCCTGAATGCCGTGCGTCCCTTCGTGTATGGGATTGAGGCGATTATCACGATAGAACTGTTCAACGTTGTATTCGCGGGTATATCCATATCCTCCGTGCACCTGGATTGCGAGATTATTAGCCTCCAGACACCATTGTGAAGGCCATGACTTAGCAATGGGCGTCAAAATTTCCAAGATCAACGATGCATGTTCACGCGCTTCGGAAGTCGTTCCAGTACGCTCTTCATCCACCAGTTTCGCGCAGTAAAGAGTGAGCGCCAGTCCGCCTTCGACATAGGCTTTCTGGGTGAGCAACATCCGTTTAACGTCAGTATGCGCAATGATTGGCACTTGCGGTGCCGCTGGGTCTTTATTGAGCGGAGGTCGTCCTTGTGGGCGATTGCGGGCGTAATCTAGCGCATGCAGGTAGCCCGTATAACCTAACATAACAGCACCTAAGCCAACGCCAATCCGCGCCTCATTCATCATGTGGAACATATTTGCCAGGCCGCGGTGTAAGGTACCAACTAGATACCCAACAGCACCTGCCTTACCTAATGGTTTAAACTTGCCTTCACCAAAATTAAGTAAGCAGTTGGTTGTCCCGCGATAACCCATTTTATGGTTCAACCCCGCAAGCACAACGTCATTACGCTCGCCGCAGGAACCATCCATATTAAGCAAATATTTAGGGACAATAAATAAAGAGATTCCCTTCACACCAGGAATCAGCTGCCCGTTTTCATCGGGTACTTTGGCAAGCACAAGATGCACGATATTTTCTGACAGTTCATGTTCGCCTGCCGAAATCCACATTTTATTGCCAGTCAGCCGGTAACTACCATCATCTTGCTGCTCGGCGCGGGTCACGATATCGGACAAACTCGAGCCAGCTTGTGGCTCTGACAGGCACATCGTCCCAAAAAAACGCCCCTCAAGCATTGGCTTGACATACGAATTAATCTGTTCTGGCGTTCCGCACTTGAGCAGCGTATTGGCATTGCCAATTGTCAGAAATGGGTAGGATGCAGTACCAACGTTTGCCCCTTTAAAATAGGCAACGCCCGCTTTTTCAACAACGCATGGTAACTGCATGCCACCAAATTCATAATCCTGCCCTGCAGCAAGCAGACCCGCATCGCAAAATGCGGTCAACGCTTGCTTTACTTCAGGAATCATATGCACGACTTCGCCGTCAAAATGCGGCTCATTCTGGTCGTTCTTTTTATTGTGGGTAGCGAAAAGATCAGTGGCAATTTGCTCGCAGGTATCGAGCGCAGCGTTGAAGGTTTCACGATTGTGATCTTCAAAGCGCGAGCGCTGATTCAGAGATTCAACATCAAGCCATTCATACAGTAAAAATTCGAGATCACGGCGGGAAAGGATTTTTGATTGCATGGCAGTATCGAAAAAATGTGAGAACTCAAAAAGAGCTTCAGGTGTCCGACCATTGAGTCATTCCACGCATGAAGCTCTTTTTAAACCAGGACTTAAGTGTACGTTAGACTACTTCAAATAAGCCAGCTGCACCTTGTCCACCACCAATACACATGGTCACCACTACAAATTTGACGCCACGACGTTTTCCTTCAATTAACGCATGTCCTGTCAAACGTGCACCGGATACGCCATACGGATGACCGACGGCAATCGCGCCACCGTTCACGTTTAAGCGATCCATAGGGATGCCAAGCTTATCCGCGCAATACAGAACTTGTACCGCAAACGCTTCATTCAACTCCCACAGGCCAATATCCTCTACCTTTAGACCGGCCTTTTTAAGCAGTTTTGGAATCGCATACACTGGACCGATACCCATTTCATCAGGTTCACAACCGGCGATTGCAAAACCACGGAAAATACCTAAAGGTTGCAAGCCTCTCGCCTCAGCAAGCTTGCTATTCATCAATACGGCAACGGATGCTCCATCAGAAAACTGACTCGCATTACCCGCAGAGATCACACCGCCTGGCACCGCAGAGCGAATTTTTGCGACAGCCTCAAGAGTTGTATCAGAACGAATCCCTTCATCAGAAGAGATAGTGACCTCACGTGTCACCAACATGCCAGTCGCTTTATCGGCGACACCCATCACCGTAGTCATTGGCGCGATCTCGGCATTAAATAAACCTGCAGCCTGCGCAGCGGATGCACGGAGCTGACTTTGCACGCCGTATTCATCTTGTCTGTCGCGGGAAATGTTGTATCGTTTAGCGACAGTCTCCGCCGTCTGGAGCATCGGCCAGTAAACTTCTGGCTTATGTTGTTTTAACCATGGATCGACCAACATATGCGTATTTGCTTCATTTTGTACGCATGATATGGATTCAACACCACCTGCGGCATAAACATCGCCCTCACCAGCAATAATCCGCTGCGCAGCCAACGCGATTGTTTGCAAACCGGAAGAACAAAAGCGATTAACGGTCATCCCTGCAGTGGTTACCGGGCAACCTGCACGCAGAGCAATCTGGCGCGCAATATTGCTGCCAGTGGCGCCTTCTGGCGTCGCACAGCCCATAATCACGTCTTCAATCTCACCAGCATCAATACCAGCACGAGCAATCGCAGCGGCCAACGCATGTCCACCCATCGTTGCACCATGGGTCATATTAAATGCACCCTTCCAAGATTTAGCAAGGCCAGTACGCGCGGTAGAAACAATGACAGCATCAGACATGTGGGTCTCCAATATATTAGTATGAGTGAAAATAAAATGAATTCTGTACTATCTTTTTTGCATTTCGCAGATCGCTGATGCTTTCCGAATAAGCGACGAAATGACAGTCATGCGGCACACACCTTGCCCAAACCAATAAATCATGCGCGATGCAAAAAAACATAATATAGCACGACCGTTCGAAAATAATTATTTTTTTTAAAAAGACGAAAAGTTTTCGTTGAATCAGTCTATCGCGTCAATCAAATTGAAGAAAAAGTTTCCAATGAGAATTGTTTTACTATTTAAGCGACCCAAGCAAACACCGCTGTCAGAGAAAACAAAAAATGAGACTAACTCAGTGGATTTTTTGTAGGCCAGCGATATTGACGATAAAAATTTGGATGATTTCGTGGTTTTTTCACAAATAAATGTCAAAGAAACGCTGGTATTGTTGTTTTGTAAGGTTCTGTAAGTTTCAAGACAGTATTGCGTAAGCTTTGGCTCGCACACTCAAGTTGTGCAAAAAATGCAGTCGGTATTTTTAATAAGCACGCTTTGCCAACATACTTTAAAACATAATCAGGAGACAAGCATGGCGACAGCACCTCAAGCAGCGTCAAGCGGAATGACCGCGGAGGAACGCAAAGTAATTTTTGCATCCTCACTCGGAACCGTTTTTGAATGGTACGACTTTTATCTGTACGGCTCTCTAGCAGCCATTATTGCCAAGCAATTTTTTGCTGGCACTGACCCAAACACTGCTTTCATTTTCGCACTGCTCGCGTTTGCGGCAGGTTTTATTGTTCGTCCATTCGGCGCGCTGGTATTCGGTCGTTTAGGCGACATGATCGGCCGCAAATATACGTTCTTGGTCACTATTCTGATCATGGGCGGCTCAACGTTCTGCGTTGGTTTGCTGCCTAACTTCGCAACGATCGGCATGGCCGCTCCAATCATCTTAGTCACTTTGCGTATTCTTCAAGGTCTGGCACTGGGTGGTGAGTATGGTGGCGCCGCAACGTATGTTGCAGAACACGCACCACATGGTAAGCGTGGCGCTTATACTGCATGGATTCAAACAACAGCAACAATGGGCTTATTTTTGTCCTTATTGGTGATTTTGGGTACTCGCCAAGCAATTGGTGAAGAAGAATTCGGTGCCTGGGGATGGCGCGTGCCTTTCTTGGTATCTGTATTTTTGTTGGCTGTTTCTGTCTGGATTCGTTTGTCTATGCACGAATCGCCAGCTTTTGCAAAAATGAAAGCAGAAGGTAAAACATCTAAAGCACCTTTGACAGAATCATTTGGTCAATGGAAAAACCTGAAGATCGTTATTCTCGCTTTGGTTGGTTTAACAATGGGTCAAGCAGTGGTCTGGTACACAGGTCAGTTTTATGCACTGTTTTTCTTACAGCAAACACTGAAAGTCGACGGCGCAACAGCAAACTTGCTGATTGCTGCATCACTGATCGTCGGCACACCATTCTTCCTCATTTTTGGCTCTCTCTCTGATAAGATTGGTCGTAAATCAATCATTTTGACGGGTTGTTTGCTGGCCGCAGCGACATACTTCCCAATCTTCAGCGCATTGACACACTACGCCAATCCCGCATTGGAAGCCGCATTGAAAAATGCACCAGTTGTAGTTACTGCCAATCCAGATGATTGCCAATTCCAGTTCAATCCTACTGGCACTAAAAAGTTTAATTCTTCATGCGATATCGTTAAAGCTAAGTTGGCAGCAGCATCGGTTAATTATGCAAACGAAGTAGCTCCAGCAGGCGCAGTTGCAACGGTCAAAATTGGCGACAAAGTACTGACTTCTTACAGTGCTGTAGGTCTGCCAAAAGAAGAAGCCGCTGCTAAGGATAAGGCGTTCTCTAAAGAGCTGGCCGACGCAATTAAGGCTGCTGGCTACCCACCAAAAGCAGATCCAGAGCAAATAAACAAACCAATGGTTCTGGTACTGCTGATCATCCTCGTGATTTATGTAACGATGGTATATGCGCCAATCGCAGCGATGCTGGTCGAAATGTTCCCGACACGTATCCGCTACACATCAATGTCTTTGCCATACCATATCGGTAACGGCTGGTTTGGTGGATTATTGCCAACAACTGCCTTCGCGCTGGTTGCATTCAAAGGCGATATTTACTATGGCCTGTGGTATCCAATCATTATTGCGTTGGCTACCGTTGTCATCGGTGCACTGTTCATTCGTGAAACGAAAGACAATGACATTTATGCTGGCGACTAATCCAACTGATTAGTTTAAGCAAATAAAAAAGCGGCTTACAGATAAGTAAGCCGCTTTTTTTACACCTAGATTTATTGCGATCTTCCTACACTTACAACAATAAATGTAGCAAGACGCCAATTCCGGAGCAAGTTACGCAGGACAACCCAAAAACAAACGTCTAGCAAGCTGTCTGGCGCCGATATGTTGAGAATTACCAACTTCCGCCGATTGCAGCAATGAAAGCAACGCTATTGGCATATTGACGATTTTTGACGTTCCACAAACTGGCTTCTGCATTAATCCGTGTAGTTTGCGCAGTTAAGACATTAATGTAGCTGACGGTGCCGGCTGCATACTGATTTTTAGTAATCAGCTCAGAACGCCGTGCAGCCGCTACAGCACCATTCTGGAGCTTCTCTTCCTGCTCAAGCATGCGCTGGGCAATCAGGTCATCTTCCACATTCTGAAATGCACCGAGTACTATTTGCTTATAGCTGGCAACGCTTTGATCATAAACAGCCACTGCCTGTGCCGTTTGCGATTTACGTACACCCGCATCAAAAAGTGTACCAACTAACTGAGGCCCTAAAGACCAGAGGCGATTCGGTGTACTAATCAAATTAGACCAAGCATTGCCGGTATAGCCGCCAGATGCAGATAAAGTAATCGTTGGAAAATAAGCTGCCTGTGCAATACCAATTTGAGCGTTGGAGACAGCCATATTCCGTTCTGCTACCGCAATATCAGGGCGCCGTTCTAGCAATTGCGACGGCAACACGGTAGGCAATTGTGGTAAGTGAGGGACCGACTGAGACGCATCTAGGCTAAGGCTTGCTGGTGGCTTTCCGAGTGCCACCGCGATGGCATGTTCTAGTTGGGAACGAGTCAATACTTTATCGACTGTCGCTGCTTGTGCGGTCTTTAACTGACTTTCAGCGGAAGCAATATTCGCATCAGAAACGATACCGGCCTTGAATTGGTTTCGTGTTAATGTTAGCGTCTCTTCGAGTGCCTTTTCACTTTCACGTAATTGCTTTAACTGTACATCTGCTACAACCAGTTGCAAATACGCTGTGACCAGTTGCGCCTGACTACTTAATTTAATGGCCGCCAATTGCGCAGCACTGCCCTCTTCCTTCGCTAGACCCGCCTCGACCGCTCGTCGAACACTTCCCCAGATATCGACCTCCCAACTGGCGCTAAGACTGGTTGTATATTGTTTTGAAGCAGGTGCGCCTGCATTAATTTCACCATGCTTTGCACCGGCATTCACGGTAATTTGAGGAAATAAACTTGCCTCAGCCTGATTGAGCAATTCTTTTGTCTGCCGATACTGCGCCTCAGCCTGAGCAATCGTTGGACTTTGCTCGTTCAACTCTTTGACCAGCCGGTTCAGTTGCTCATCTTGATACACTTCCCACCATGGGCCACGCGGACTGACATCCATCGGCTGCGCGGTTTTCCAGCTGCCATCTTCTTTGAAACTGACTGGTGCATCAATCTTTGGTTTAACATAATTTGGACCGATAGCACATGCGGACAAACCTAACGCTAGCAGACTGACCATCAATTTAGGGTGAAACATTTTTTTTGACATAACAATGAATCCTAGTATTTTTCAACGATAGCCTGACCACCGTTGCGGAAAGACGAACACCACAAACGGAAGCGATCCAAATACACATAAACGACGGGTGTTGTGTATAGCGTCAGCAACTGACTCAGAATCAAACCACCAACAATCGAAATCCCCAATGGCGTGCGCATTTCCGATCCGTCACCATGCCCCACCGCTAGCGGCAACGCGCCGAACAGAGCAGCAAGCGTTGTCATCATAATGGGCCGGAAGCGCAGCAAACAGGCTTGCAGAATAGCTTCTTCTGGGGGCAAATGCTGTTCACGCTCTGCAGTGAGAGCAACGTCGATCATCATGATGGCATTCTTCTTCACAATACCGATCAACAACAAGATACCGATTAAAGCAATGATATTAAATTCGGAATCAACCGCCATCAATGCTAATAAAGCACCAACACCCGCCGATGGCAAAGTGGATAAAATCGTCAATGGATGAACAATACTTTCATATAACATACCTAACACGATGTACACCGCAATCAATGCCGTTAAAATCAGAAACGGCTGGCTACTGAGCGAATCCTGGAAGCCTTTAGCACTACCTTGGAAGCTTCCCTGAACAGACGTCGGCAAACCTATTTCTGCGAGCGCCACATCAATTGCTTTTGTTGCATCGGATAGTGACGTGCCGGGCGGCAAATTAAACGAAATTGTCGTCGCTGCAAACTGACTCTGGTGGTTCACTGCAAGTGACGTCGTCGTCGGCTCCCAGCGCGCAAAGGCGGAGATGGGAATTGGCTGCCCACCAGGCGTTTGCATGTAGATACTCTTTAACCCATCAGGATTTTGCCAATACTCAGGAGCGACTTCCATGACGACGTGATACTGATTAAGGGCATTGTAGATCGTCGATACCTGACGCTGACCGAATGCATCGTTGAGGACTGAATCAACCTGATTTTGCGTCAACCCCAGGCGTGCCATGGCGTCACGATCAAATACCAGATTAGTCTCGAGACCTTTAGTTTGCTGATCAGTATTTACATCCGCAAGCATAGGTAATTTACGCATTGCTGCCTCAACTTTTGGCGACCACATGCGTAACTCATCTAGACTATCCCCTTGCAAGGTATATTGATACTGGGCGTTGCTGGCACGACCACCAATACGAATATCCTGTACTGGCTGCAAGAATAAACTTGCACCTGGTTCTTTAGATAATGTCTTTCGCAGGCGCGCAATCACCTGATCAGCAGTTTCTGTGCGTACACCGCGCGGCTTCAAAGAAACGAACATATTCGCCATATTTCGTTGACCTCCACCAGTAAAACCAATGACTTTATCAACGGCAGGATCAGCGCCGACGACATCAATAAACCTTTTCAGTTTTTGCTGCATCGCTTGGAACGAGATACTTTGATCAGCCTGAATCATGCCGTTAAGACGTCCCGTATCCTGCTGTGGAAAGAAACCTTTAGGAACAATAATGTAGAGATACACATTGAGCACAATCGTCGCAAACAATAAGACCATCATGATGGGGCCATGATTCAAGGCCCAGTGGAGCGATCGACGGTATAAGGACAGCATCGAATCAAATACGCGCTCACTTAACTGGAATAATTTACCGTGTTTCGCCTCAGTATGCGGTTTAAGCCAAAGTGCGCTGAGCATTGGCGTCGTCGTTAATGACACAACGAGTGACACCAGAATCGCTACGGATAATGTCACTGCAAATTCTCTGAACAAGCGACCAATAATCCCTCCCATCAGGAGAATCGGAATAAACACCGCGATGAGTGAAATGCTCATCGATAATACGGTAAATCCAACCTCTTTCGCACCTTTCAGCGAAGCATGAAATGGGCTCATGCCATTTTCAATGTGGCGCGAGATGTTTTCAAGGACAACAATGGTGTCATCCACAACAAACCCTGTTGCAATGGTTAATGCCATCAGGCTCAGGTTGTTGAGCGAAAAACCTGCCATGTACATGACCGCAAAAGTACCAACCAAGGAAACCGGCACTGTGATTGCCGGAATGGCCGTCGCACGACCATTCCGCAAGAACAAAAACACCACCATAATCACCAATGCGATGGAGATCACCAAAGAACGCTCCACTTCGCGCAACGATGCACGAATGGTCGGTGTCCGGTCCATGACAACATCCATATTAATCGCGGCGGGAATCGATGCTTTTAGGCTCGGCAATAAAGCGCTGACGCGATCAACTGTTTCGATAATATTCGCCCCAGGTTGTCGGAATAAAATCAGCATGACGGCTGGTTGTTTTCCATACAGCCCCGCATTTCTCACATCAAGAACAGAGTCATTCACGGCAGCGATATCGGAGATGCGAACCGGATTACCTTTGCTATAGCTGACGATGAGCGGCAAATAATCTTTTGCCAGCTTGGCCTGATCATTGGCCTGCACTTGCCAATGATGCGTATCATCCTCGATAAACCCTTTGGGTCGATTTGCATTAGTCGTGGTAATAGCAGCACGCACTGTCTCCATACCAATGCCGTAATGATTCAGCTGCAATGGATTCACTTCAACGCGAACAGCAGGCTGAGAGCCACCACCGACAATAACGTTACCTATTCCATTGACCTGAGCTAATTTTTGTCCGAGGACAGTATCTGCAGCATCATACATTTGCCCCCTTGTCATAGAGTCAGACGTCAACGCAATGATCATAATGGGAGCATCTGCCGGATTGACCTTACGATACGTTGGATTGGCAGGCATTCCCGTTGGCAACAGCGAGCGCGCGGCATTAATGGCGGCCTGCACATCACGCGCGGCACCGTTAATGTCTCGCTCCAAATCAAACTGCAATGTAATATTGCTCGATCCAAGTGAACTAGAAGAAGTGATTTCGGATACGCCAGCAATACGACCAAGTGCACGTTCTAACGGCGTAGCAACAGTTGCCGCCATCGTTTCAGGACTGGCCCCCGGCAATCTGGCACTGACCTGAATCGTCGGAAAATCGACCTGTGGCAGCGGTGATACCGGCAGCAACTTAAACGCCAGCATTCCCGCCAAAAAAATCGCCAGTGTGAGCAGCGTCGTTGCAATCGGACGCCGGATAAACGGCCCCGACGACATCATACTTCGACCTCATCACCAACGATAGGAGCAGATACCTTACCAAAGCGACGCGCCAGACGATCAAAAGCGAGATAAATGACTGGCGTCGTAAAGAGCGTCAATACCTGACTAACCATCAGGCCACCAACCATCGTGACACCCAAAGGTGCGCGTAGCTCTGACCCCATTCCACCACCAAGCATCAATGGCAATGCGCCTAATAACGCTGCCATGGTCGTCATCAGAATCGGCCGAAAACGTAATAAACACGCCTGATAAATGGCCTCGCGGGGTGTCATACCATGATCACGCTCAGCTTCCAGCGCAAAGTCAATCATCATAATGGCATTTTTCTTGACAATACCGATTAGCAAAATAATGCCGATGATTGCAATCACACTGAGCTCAGTACCACTCACCAATAGCGCCAACAATGCACCAATACCCGCCGATGGCAAGGTCGATAAGATAGTGATTGGATGAATATAGCTCTCATACAACACGCCCAGCACAATATACATCGTGATGATCGCAGCCAAGATTAGCCACAACGTATTACTGAGCGATGCCTGAAAAGCCATGGCAGCACCCTGGAACCGTGTTTCAATACTGGCTGGCATACCCAATTGCGCTTCCGTCTGATGAATCGCTTCGACTGCCTCACCCAATGACGCATCCTTCGACAAATTAAATGAAATAGTCGCAGTCGGAAATTGACCCAAATGATTAATCGTCAACGAAGTCGAGCGTTGTTCGATGGTTGCGACAGTATCAAGCGGGATTGGACCTCCGGTCAGAGTCGGGACATAAATCCCTTTCAGTGACAATGGCCCCTGTTGCGCTGAAGGGTCCGCCTCAAGAACAACGCGATATTGATTTGTCTGCGTAAAAATAGTCGAGATCAAACGCTGACCAAACGCATCATACAAAGCGTTGTCAATCGCCGCAGTTGTCACACCAAGGCGTGATGCAGTATCGCGGTTAATTTGTACATAAGCTTGCAAGCCTTTATCTTGCAAATCACTGGCGACATCGGCCAACGCTGGGAGTTTTTGCAACTCGTTAATGAGCTTTGGTGTCCAGGCTGATAAGTCTTCAGGGTTCGTCGCTTGCAACGTAAATTGATATTGCGTTCTACTTACCCGCGCATCAATACTTAAGTCCTGAACAGGTTGCAGATACAACGACATACCAGGAATCTCACTGACCATTTGTTGCAAACGGTTAGTGACCACACGGATGTTATCTCGGCTTTCTTTTGGTTTAAGATTGATCAGTAAGCGACCACTGTTAAGAGATGCATTCGCGCCGTCTACGCCGATGAACGAAGATAAACTTTCCACTGCTGGATCCTGCAGAATTTTTTTCGCCAACGATTCTTGTTGTACTGCCATCGCAGAAAAGGAGATCGACTGAGACGCTTCACTAATACCTTGAATCGCCCCAGTATCCTGTAACGGGAAGAATCCCTTGGGAACCCACATATACAGCAAAGCAGTCAACACTAAGGTTCCCAATGCGACCAATAGAGTCAGATTCTGATGATCAAGAACCCACTCTAATTTTCTACCGTAGTAAGCGATAATATTATCAAAAAATTGTCCGCTGGCATGATAAAAACGACCTTGCTTTTCTTCTGGTACATGCTTGAGCAAGCGTGCGCACATCATCGGCGTCAGCGTCAGAGAAATGAAAGCAGAAATCAGAATTGACACTGCCAACGTAATCGCGAACTCACGGAATAAACGACCAACAACATCGCCCATAAACAGAAGCGGGATCAACACGGCAATTAACGAAAAAGTCAGAGAAATAATCGTAAAGCCAATTTGCTTAGAGCCTTTCAGCGCCGCAGCCATTGGCGCCTCGCCCTCTTCAATATAACGGGCAATATTTTCGATCATCACAATCGCATCATCAACCACAAACCCTGTCGCGATTGTCAATGCCATCAGTGTCAGGTTGTTGATCGAAAAACCTGCAAGATACATGACCCCAAACGTACCAATCAAGGATAAAGGCACTGCGACAGCAGGAATAATGGTTGCTGGGACATTGCGCAAAAATATAAAAATCACCATCACGACCAGTGCCACTGACAACATCAGCTCAAATTCCACATCCTCGACAGAAGCTCGGATAGTAACGGTACGATCTGTCAGCACTTCAACATCAACCGCGCCAGGCATACCGGCTTTAAGCTGTGGCAACAAGGCCTTAATTTTGTCGGTCACTTTGATCACGTTGGCGCCAGGCTGACGCTGCACGTTCAAAATAATCGCCGGTGTTGCACCTGCCCATGCCGCCAAATGTGCATTCTCTGCACCTTCAATAACGTTTGCGACATCCCGCAACCGGACGGGCGAGCCATTTTGATAGGCAATCACAACATCTTTATATTCTTCAGCAGACTTTAACTGATCGTTACCATCGACGGTTGACGCTTGCAGCGGACCATCGAAACTACCTTTTGCCTGATTCACGTTAGCGTTACCAATTGCCGTACGAATATCCTCCAGCGTTAAACCGCGATAGGCGAGTGCCTTGGTGTTTGTCTGTACCCGAACCGCAGGACGTTGACCACCACTAATACTGACCAGCCCCACGCCAGGAACCTGAGAAATTTTCTGAGCGAGTCGTGTGTCGACCAAATCTTCTACTTTGGTCAGTGGCAAGGTTGGCGAACTAATCGAGATTGCCATAATTGGCGTATCTGCTGGATTGACCTTATTATAAATTGGTGGATTCGGAAGATCCGTTGGCAGCAAATTACTTGCTGCATTGATCGCCGCCTGCACTTCTTGCTCAGCCACATCTAAGGTTAAATCAAGACTGAATTGCAAAGTAATAACCGAAGCACCGCCAGAGCTTGACGATGACATCTGTGACAGTCCTGGCATCTGACCAAATTGACGTTCAAGCGGCGCTGTCACCGATGAGGTAATGACGTCAGGGCTGGCGCCAGGGTACAGCGTAACAACCTGAATCGTTGGATAATCGACCTCAGGTAACGCCGACACTGGTAACAAACGCCAGGCCAAAAAACCTGTAAGCATAATTGCGATCATCAATAATGTGGTCGCAACTGGCCGCAAAATAAACGGGCGGGACGGATTCATGCAATTTCCTTGCGTTTAATTTGAAGCGGAAGCAGGACGTCCAGCGGATGCCGAAGAAGGAGCTGAAGCAGAAACAGCACCCTTTCCATCGCCTTTTTGCCCTTTGTGACCACGAGGAGTATCGCCACCTGTTGCATCGGCTTTTGCGTTACGATCAACCAATTTCACTTTCGCACCATCACGCAACTTATCGAGGCCATCAATCACAACTCTTTGACCTGGCTGGAGCCCACTCTCGACCACCGTATTGTCGCCTGAAACAGGACCGAGAACGATTTTGCTGATGCTGACACTAGAATCGTCATTAACGGTGTAGACATAACTCCCGCCTTTGCCGAGTTGAATTGCAGCGGTAGGAACAACGATTACATTCGCTCTTACGCCTAGTTGCAAATGAACGTTGACGAATTGATTCGGAAACAGAGTTTGTTTTTCGTTTGAAAATTTCGCTTTCAAGTTCACCGTGCCTGTGGCCGTGTTAAGTTGATTATCGATGGCTAAGAGCATCCCGTCTGCAACTTTGTGTTGATTATCACGATCCCACACTTCTACTTTCAACTGTCCTTTTGCATCTCGTGACGCCGTAAGGACGTTCGTCAAACTCGTCTCGGGGACCGAAAAAACGACGTTAATTGGATCAATTTGCGTGATAACGACAACGCCACTGGCATCACTAGCATGAACAATATTTCCCGGATCGACCTGACGCAAACCAACGCGCCCCGATACGGGCGCCGTGATCCTGCTGTAGCTCAATTGCAATTTGGCATTGTCAACAATACCCTGATCATTTTTCACTGTACCTTGATATTGCTGCTCCAAGGCCTCCTGCGTATCAACTTGCTGTTTAGCGATAGAATTTTGTGCTAACAACTGGCGATAGCGCTGTAGATCCAACTGCGCATTTTTCAGCAATGCCTGATCGCGAAGCAATTGCCCTTCAGCTTGAGTCAAAGTCGCCTGATACGGACGGGGATCCAATTCGGCTAATAGTTGTCCTTGCTTGACCAATTCACCTTCATTGAAGTGCACTTGATCAAGCTGACCATCAACACGACTATGTACTGTCACAGTGTAGGTAGAATTAACCGTACCCAACGCTCCTATTTGCATAGGAGCATCCTGCCTCAGAACAGGCGCAACACCAACTGCTGTCGCCATACCATTTTTCCCTTGCCAACCACCAACTGCTGCGGATTGCTTATGTGTAATCCACCAAATCCCTGACGCAACACCTGCTACCACAACCGCTGCAACGACATAACGCACGTTGCGAGAAAATTTATTATTAGAATCTGACATGATGATTTTTTCAGAAAAAGTAGTTTTCATTTTGTTGTAGCAAAATGATTAATTAGCAGATATTTAATGCACGTGACTAAAGACTAAAGCGAATGACGGAATATTAATTTTCAGCAATTCCATCAAATAAGGGCTTACATCATAGGGGAGCCCTTAATCGAATAGCAATGGGGCGTTTGTATAGATTTTGTTTCAAATGATCGACTGGGATCATACTTTTATACAAAATACCTTGAACCAAAAAAGTAATAAGGACATACAAAAATAAACGTCTATTTTATGTATGTCCTCTAAATAACAATAACATCTTGAATCTGATGCGATGAAGTCAAAAAAGTTCAAAGTAAATATATCATCTCCAGGACGACACACCCCTGCTCTACACGTAGCGTCGCCTCACTTCCGACAACCAAGCTCGCCCGATCCGGAATATGACCAAAAGGCAAACCCGTTAACACTGGAATTGAGAGAATACTTCGCAGATAGGCCAGCATCTGCGAGAAATCATAGCCATTATCATGGGGTGCCAACCGATAACCAGAAAAATCGCCTAAAACGATGGCCTTTTGCTGTTCTAGTACACCCGCAAAATGCAGTTGCAACAACATGCGCTCTACTCTGTATGGGTGCTCGCCGATGTCTTCAATAAATAGAATACCGTCATCAAGCTGAGTCCAGTAAGGGGTACCTAAAGTACTGACCAACATTGCCAGATTCCCACCCCATAGCCGCCCATGAACAACCATATCCAAGGTATCCTCGGACAGAAATTCAACGCGATGAGTGGGCCCTGACAAGCATTCAGAAAACTGCTTGAGGGTATAGGCAGACAGTTTCTCTGAATGGCTAAAATCGCCTAACATAGGCCCAGCAATACTGAGCACATTGCGCGCAAGCAGCGCCTGATGCATCAGCGTGAAATCACTATAACCGACAAAAATTTTGCCGCTTTGCGCGAAAAAATCAAAGTCCAGATGCGGCAGTAATCTGGAGAAACCATAACTACCCCGAAGTGCCATAACGACGTCAACGTCAGGATTCGCAGCCGCCGCATACAAATGGTCAATACGCAATTGATCGGTAGCGCCAAAGCGCAGAAACTTTTCTTCTGGATGATAGTAATTATGAACCTGATGCCCTAATTCACGAAGGAAAGCCAGACCTTTGACAACGGCATCCTCATCAAGAGGCGCTCCGCTCGGCGCCACGATGGCGATGCTTAAAGGAGTCGTCCGGTCAAAGCGTTTTGGATTAGCGGAATGCATGAAAGAAATTGAAGAATTAAGTGGCGGGAATATCCAAATTTAACAAACGCTTTTTTTCTGCAACCTCACGCCGACGGTTAGCAAAAAAATCTTTTAATAATTGAGCGCACTCATCAGCAAGAACACCCCCAACCACCGCAGTATGGTGATTCAACTGCGCATGGTCAAAGATATTCAACACCGAACCAGCGACGCCGGTCTTTCGATCGGTAGCACCAAACACCACGCGTGCCAGCCTAGCATGCATCATCGCCCCAGCACACATTACGCAGGGTTCAAGTGTCACATACAACTCACATCCCGGCAGACGGTAATTACCCAACACATCCGCGGCACGCCGCAAAGCCATAATTTCAGCATGAGCGGTAGGATCATGGTCGATGATAGGACGATTATATCCGGTTGCGATAATTACACCATTTTTTACCACCACCGCACCAACTGGAACCTCTCCGTCAGCCCAAGCCAGTTGTGCCTGAGTCAATGCCGCGCGCATAAAAAAAAGATCTGAAGCTGCCTGATCAATATCACCAGGAACAGCATTCAGATTATTCATTGGCACCACAGGATTATCCGTCAATCTCTGCCCAGCAATTGGGCGTTTCATATAACGTCACTTTTGTCAGTGCGAGTGAACGTCCAAAGCGGTCGTGATAGACGTCTTTCAGAATATCAAAGGCAATTTTCGCCAAATTCTCAACCGTTGGAACGCGATCAATCACCACAGTTTTGTGACCAGGCAACTTCTCCAGGAAATTCTTGATGATGTAATCCTTCTCATAGACAATGAAGGAGTGATCCCATAAATTCACCAAATGCTGATTAGCAAGTGCTTTGATGTCACCAAAGTCCATAATCATGCCATTATCGGACTCGCCGTCTTGCTGCACCACCTCACCTGTTAATGTGATTTGCAACGTATAGCGGTGACCGTGTAAATTACGACACTGGCTGCTGTGATCGGGAATACGATGACCTGCATCGAATTCCATTTTTCTGGTAATCGTTAACATGAAAAGCTTACGGAATTTGTAGGAGTTTATGTGTTTGCAAACTTAACTTCCATTGTGGATGCTGTTTGCAAAAGTCTATTGCGCGGCGTAGATTATCATCTCTCAATGGGCCATCCATCGCCTGCACAAAGTAATGTTCAAAATCAAGATTCGCATATGAAGCCATATCCTGACCAATTTGTGGGATGACTACTTTAATTTCGTTCCCTTTGCGCACGAGAAGCTCTGAACCCATTTTAGGACTGACACAGACCCAGTCAACGCCTTCTGGGACAGGCAACGTGCCGTTTGTTTCAATGGCAATTTCAAAACCGACGGCGTACATCGCCTCGATCAACACATCATCGAGTTGCAACAGAGGTTCCCCACCTGTGAAAACCACATATTTGCTCGCCACATAAGACGCTGGCCACAAAGAATCAATCTTCGCCGCCAATTCATGCGCCTGCCTGAATTTACCACCACCAACACCATCGGTGCCAACAAAATCGGTATCACAAAACTGGCAAATTGCCGTTGCTCGGTCTTCTTCGCGGCCAGACCACAAATTACAGCCCGCAAAACGGCAAAACACGGCCGGACGACCAGCGTGATTTCCCTCGCCTTGCAATGTATAAAAAATTTCTTTGACGCTATAGGTCACGCCTGATTCCTGCTATGAGTAAGAGTTGTCTTTACCTAATCAAAATCAGAGAAACGCCCGATTTGCAATGGACGACAGCACAATGTGATTAAGGCAAGATGAAGTAATCCGCCTACGGTATTTGAGGTAAATTACGATTAACCGCGTATCATACCATAGCCCGCAAGTAAACATGACTGAGGCGAATAACACAGCATTTCAAATAATGCCTCATCTAATCAAAACATCTCCTCGGCAAGCTACAGAAAACACGTAATCAGCTACCCATCATTGCGCAACGCAATATATCTAACTCTTTGCTACAAATACATCACCAGCCCGCCCCATAAAAGGCATCGCAATATTAAATTATCACTAACAAAATATCTATTTTTCACTTAACATAGTGTGCAACGCATCATTTTCTAATAGGTATTTTTTATCAACATCCCAAGACTCAGATGACAACCAAGAGCATGATAAAAATAGATATGCATAAGTTAATATTTACCGGCTTTCATCCAGCCTCACTGAAGAAGGCGCTCGCACCTTCCTTGAGCACATCCACGCCGGTCCAGTTCTAACTCTGAGCTTCCCTCGATAATTAGTTCACCATCAGGTGAATGTCATGCAGCGAGATTCTCTTGATTTTGTTTCTTCATCCAGTCTTCCAGATATTGAACGGGAGAGCGGTAACCTAATGTCGAATGCTGC
>NZ_JBMPPD010000037.1:0-38030 GCF_049339825.1 Undibacterium sp. RuRC25W
ACCTATATTCGATACTATAATCATGACCGCATCAAAATGAAATTAAAAGGGCTGAGTCCTGTGCAATACAGAAATCAGCCCTTAGTAGCATAGCAATTAAACTGTCCAACTAAATGGGGTCAGTTCAATAGCGGCTTTTTTTATTTGCACAGTAAGTATCAAATCCACACTGCAAAAGACAGTAACAATAACAGCAACATCCAAAGCAACAAGGCGCGCCACACCAGCCCGACTGCACTTTGTAAAGCTCTCGGAGACGCTTCTGCACCAGGCTGGCTCTCGAGATCTAAACTGTCGACATCGACAGCACTGGCATCGGCTTGCAATACCATTGCTTTCTCTTCTGGTTCACCCAAACGCACACCCAACGCACCACCGCCAGCCGACAAAATAATGCCGACTAGTTCATCTTTCCAGCGATCCGCATAATTACGCCATGAATAAACAGCATCTTCAAAATTACCAACAACAGCAAATGCAGCGGCGGTTAAACGGGCTGGAATCCAGTCAATCCAGTAAAACACTTTTGTCGCATAGACGCCAAACTCTTCATTTTTCATATGCTCAGGCTCCGTCCATGCGCGCGCCAGATACTCGGCTACACGGTACATGACAGCGCATGCTGGACCGACCGGCATGAGGAACCAGAAAAATACACCAAATACATTTCTGTGCGTTGCAATCAGCGCTCGCTCGATCGTGACCCGAGAAATTTCAGACACATCCATATCGCTTGTATCACGGTGCGTCCACTCTGCCAGAAAACGACGTGCACTATCATCATCGCCGGAACTCAGGGCCAGTTGGATAGAGGTGAAATAATGACTGTAGCGACGAAAACCTAAGGTCAGATAAACAATTATCACATTCCAAGCGAATGCAGCAAAGGGGCTGAAACGTAAGCACAACCAATGAATTAAAGCCGTCGGCAAGGTCAATGCCCCGACCATCAGCCACCATCCAAGACGCCCGTGCTTTACCTTACCCGCATTGAATGAAGATTCAATCTTGGTCGCCAGCGTTTGTATTTGCATGTAGATAGGATTATCCGCACGCAAAGGTTTCAGTTGTTCAATCAGTAAGGCAAACAGAATAGAAAGAAATGTCATGGTAGGCTAGGCAGACGTCGTGCAAACGACGCTCGTCAAATAGTTTGCTAATGCGGCAAGTGTAAACGCAATTGCACAGTTTATGAAGCATTGTTCTGTGTGGAAAGACAAACTATTTAAGCGCGCAAGAAATGAAACAAATTCCGGAGCATGCCTGCGGTCGCTCCCCAGATAAAATGCTGTTGATATGGCATCGCATAAAACATTCTCTGACCGCTACCATCAGGCATTTGAAAAACCCGTCGTTGGTGATTGCGTGCATCCATCAGATAGCTCAATGGCACCTCAAAAACGTCTGCAACTTCTCCCGGATCTGTGACGATATCAAATGGTGGCGTGATCAACGAGACAACTGGCGTGACCTGATAGCCAGTGCCAGTTCTGTATTCGGGCATGGTGCCAATCACTTCAATGCATTGACGGTTCAGTCCGATCTCCTCTTCTGTCTCCCTGATCGCGGTTTCAACTGGAACCAGATCACTTGGTTCAAACCGTCCCCCTGGAAAACTGATCTGTCCCGCATGATGATTTAAGCCAGACGCACGTTGCGTTAACAGCACACTCAACCCCGCCTCATGCAAGACCAATGGTATCAACACCGAAGCTGGTCGGAACGTGAGATCTTTGAACAAGGATTCTTCCATTTGCACTTCCGGTTCCCACACCGGCGGTTGAGAAAATCGCTGACGCAACCACGCTGACGATAGTCTTGATGCCGACACGGCTTCTTCATTCGCTATCGAAACAACAGGCAATAGTTCGGGATCAAAAATCAGTTTACTCACAGGGAATCGATTAGGTAGAGGGAAAAGAAAGAAAAAATGAATGAAATAACGGAACAAAACAAATGCAGGCTGCATTGTCGCATCAAAATATTGCCTTGAGGCTATAACAAACGTTAATTCAGTAGGTGCATTATGACCTGATTCGGACTGATACTGTGAATCTCAGTCAATGTAGAGACATAAAAAAAAGGATGCACTAGGCATCCCTTTTTTAAACAACATCGACAGAAATTATTCTGCTTTTGCTGCTACCACTTTACGTGCTGGCAATTTTTCTTTGATACGTGCAGATTTACCTGAACGTTCACGCAAGTAGTACAACTTAGCGCGACGTACGTCACCGCGACGTTTCACTTCGATAGAAGCGATCAAAGGAGAATACAATTGGAATGTACGCTCTACGCCTTCGCCGGAAGAAATCTTACGAACGATGAAGTTAGAGTTCAAACCACGGTTACGACGGGAAATAACAACGCCTTCGTAAGCCTGTGCGCGTTTACGTGTACCTTCAACAACGTTCACGTTAACAACAACTGTATCGCCAGGTGCGAAGTCAGGAATGTTTTTGCCGAGGCGAGCAATTTCTTCTTGCTCTAATTTTTGGATCAGATCCATTTTTATACTCCGATAACCATCTTGCCGACATTGCAGACAATGTCTGACTAACACCCGGTAGAGGATGGGGTTTAACATGCATATCAAGATATGCGCTTAACAATCTTATCTGCAAAGCAAATAAGAAAACTGGCCGGAATGATGCAATATCGTACTAGCAGCAAATGACACCTTAGCATCATCGTTCCGCTGTAACGGTTTTGCGTCATTCCTGACTTTCAAGTAGCTATCAGCTGCTTATAAAGTGCTTAAAAATTTTTCATCTGCACGACTGAGCAAACCAGCCTCACGCGCTGCCTGAATCAAATCTGGTCGTTTCTGCACACTGGCTTCCAGTGCACGTTGGCGCCGCCATTTTTCAATTTCAGCATGATTCCCACCCATTAAAACAGGAGGAACTGCGTGACCTTCGAACACTTCCGGTCTGGTGTAATGCGGACAATCCAGCAACACGTTCACGAAACTGTCTTGCACAGCCGACAAATCATCATGTAGTACGCCGGGTATCTGGCGAATCACTGAATCCATCAATGCCATGGCGGGCAACTCTCCACCTGACAAGACAAAATCACCTAAGCTAATTTCTTCATCAACACAAGAATCCAGCAAACGCTGGTCCACCGCTTCATATCGTCCGCACAATAAAACCATGCCAGATAAATCTGCCATCTGCATGACGCGCTGATGAGATAAGCGTTGCCCTTGTGGCGACAAATAAATTACTTTTGGTTCCGCCTTACCAAGTGCATTCTGACGCGCTTTCGCTGCCTGAATCGCCGCCTGTAAGGGCTTGGCCAGCATCACCATCCCTGGACCACCGCCATAAGGCCTGTCATCCACAGTCCGGTGCCGGTCTGTCGTGAAATCGCGTGGATTCCATAACTTTAATTCGCACTTCTTTTGTTCAAATGCACGCCGCGTCACACCAGATTGGGTGATCGCTGCGAACATTTCGGGGAACAGCGTGATGACATCAAACTGCATAGCAATGCTTTCTGATTCCATCGGACTAGTAATCTATACCCCAGTCAACCTGTATTTTTCGCGCTTCCTGATTAACCTCTTTGACGAACTGCTCGACAAAAGGGATCAATCTTTCATGCTTTTGCAAGTCAGATTCAGGAATATCGGCCGCGGCCACCCGTAAAATCGGATGCGCACCGTTATCCATCAAATCTCTGACCACGCCTAAGCTGTCACCTTGCAAGTTTTCAACCTGCAAACCGACCAGATCTACCCAATAAAATTCACCATCGGATAATGCCGGAAATTGTTGACGCGAGATTTTAACTGTTGCACCTTTTAGCGCTTCAGCCCCGTTTCTATCTGTGACACCTGCCATTCTTGCAACGACATCCTCGCCGTGGATTTTTGCTTCCATGCGATCAATCGTACGCAACTCAGGCTTATCTATCCACCAGGTTTTGGAGGACAGCATAGCGTCGGCATCTGCTGAGTAAGGACGAATCTTTACCCAACCGTGAATACCAAATGCTCCCGAGACGTAGCCAACCAAGACTAAGTCTTCAGGAACATCGACTCCTACTGACATCGCGGGCAAACTATTAAGCTGCTGCTTTACCAGCTTGAGCAACCAGACGTGCAACTGCCGGAGACAATTGAGCGCCTACGCCTTGCCAGTAAGCCAGACGGTCAGCTGCAACACGTACGGATTCTGCATTACCAGTTGCTACTGGATTGTAAAAACCGATACGCTCGATAAAGCGACCATCGCGACGATTACGGGAATCAGTTGCAACGATGTTGTAAAAAGGACGCTTTTTTGCGCCACCACGAGCTAAACGAATAACGACCATAATATTTCCAAAAAATGTTCTAAACGCGGAAAAAGCTATAGATTATAGCCCGCTTAAAACAAAACACGCAAGGATTATCAACGATATCGACGATAAGCGTATGCTTTTCGCCTACAGCAGAGACATCGCGCTACAATCAGCACTCTGCATTCACTCTGAAACGCACTTTAATGACGTCGACACATAAGAACAAAACGACCGCCACCTTGCTCGCTGTACTCACTGGCGGCATTGGCGGACATCGGTTTTACATGTATGGCAAACGAGATAAGTGGGGCTGGCTGCATTTTATCTCATTGCCCATCTCACTGATCGCCAGCCATGTGTTTTTCGGACAACCTGGACTGGTTACTTATAGTGTTCTGGTGTTGTCGTTTTTAGTTGCATTACTAGAATCCTTAATCATTGGCTTAACACCCGACGAAAAATGGGATGCACTACACAATCCACATTCAGAATACCAAAGCGAATCATCTTGGCCACTCGCCTTAATTCTAGTACTGACAGTCGGCTTCGGTGCCATCGCCCTCATTGGCACTATTGCACGCGCTTTTGATCTGTTTTATACGGGCGGCGCTTACGGGTAAACATCAAACGATCAATCATTGAAGATAAAAAAAAGACCTGCGGAGTAAAACTCTACAGGTCTTTTATGTTTCCGGGCATGTCGCGAAGATCCATAACGCAGCCTAGGCGGCTTTCGGACGTCCGTATTAGAATTGATCGACAGGGAGGCCTAATACGCCTGCGCTGCCATTCACGATCGCCGAGCTCAATCCTTGCGCCGCCGACAAAATATGATCAGCAAAGAAACGCGCTGTCACGATTTTTGCCTGATAGAACGCGGCATCACCCTCACCTGCTTGCAGTTTTTTGTGTGCAATTAATGCTGCACGCGCCATTTGCCAGCCACCCAACACGATACCTGCGAGTTTCAGGTAAACAACGCTGCCTGCAAAGACGGCTTTAATGTCTTGCTTGATATTAGCCAAGATATAGTTAACCACTTCTTCCAAGGCTGCTGAACCGAGGGTGAGTTGCGCTTGAATTGCCAGCAGATCTGGTGTGCCGGCTGCGGCCAACTCTGCTTCAACTGCACGTACTTGTGCGATCAGCGCTTTGGCGGTGGCGCCACCATCACGAACGGTTTTACGTCCAACCAGATCATTTGCCTGAATGGCGGTTGTACCTTCATAGATCGTCAGGATCTTCGCGTCGCGATAATGTTGTGCGGCGCCTGTTTCTTCGATAAAGCCCATACCACCGTGCACTTGCACACCCGTGGAAGTGACGTCAAGGGACATTTCAGTTGACCAGCCTTTGACGATAGGCACGAGATATTCGTACACTGCCTGATTGGCTTTACGCGTTTCGGCATCGGCGTGGTGATGTGCGATATCGCTCAGGGCTGCGGCAACATACGCGAGAGAACGTGCGCCTTCAGTTTGTGCACGCATGGACATCAGCATACGACGTACGTCTGGATGATGAATAATCGCTACAGGACCTGCTGAACCTGCGAGGTCGCGTGACTGGACACGGTCACGTGCATATTGAACTGCTTTTTGATAAGCGCGTTCTGCAACGCCGATACCTTGCATACCAACACCAAAACGGGCGGCGTTCATCATGATGAACATGTATTCCAAGCCGCGGTTTTCTTCGCCGACTAAGGTGCCGATCGCACCACCATGATCACCGAATTGCAATACGGCTGTCGGACTGGCTTTGATACCAAGTTTGTGTTCGATAGATACGCAATGTGCATCATTGCGCGCACCCAGGCTACCGTCTGCATTGACCAGGAACTTAGGAACGATAAACAAAGAAATACCTTTGACGCCTTCAGGTGCATCTGGCGTACGTGCTAGGACCAAATGAACGATATTTTCTGCCATATCGTGTTCACCGTAGGTAATGAAAATTTTTGTACCGAAAACTTTGTACGTACCATCTCCTTGTGGCACAGCACGGCTACGTACCATTGCCAGATCTGATCCGGCTTGTGGTTCAGTCAGGTTCATCGTACCTGTCCATTTGCCAGAGATGAGATTTTCTAGATAAATCGCTTTTTGCTCATCACTACCTGCTGTGAGCAAGGCTTCGATTGCGCCATCGGTCAGCAATGGGCAGAGCGCAAATGAAATACTGGCGGAATTGAGCATTTCGATACATGGTGTGGCAACCAGTTTTGGCAACCCTTGTCCGCCAAACTCTTGTGGATGCTGCACGCCTTGCCAGCCAGCTTCACCAAATAATTTAAACGCTTCTTTAAAACCTTTGGTCGTAAATACTTGACCATCTTGCCAGTAGCTAGGTGCTTTATCGCCTTCCCAGTTCAGTGGAGCAACAACTTCGCCAGCAAATTTTGCATTTTCTTCAAGCACTGCCTCAACGGTTTCGGCAGTTGCATCTTCACAACCTGGCAACGCGTTCACTGCAGACAAGCCTGCGAGTTCATTAATCGCGAACAACATGTCTTTTACTGGTGCAACATAACTCATAGCATTTCCCCAAAAGTAGATATGACAGAAACAAAATTGTTCTGCATCGCGCTGATACTGATCAGTCTCTGGTGACTAGGTCCGCGTCAGAATAAACATAAAACGATTTTGTGTCGGCCATGATGGCATCTCATACGTACAACAACCTTACGAACGTAAAAAAAGACAGAATCGGCAATGTGTCACTGCTACAACGCATTGCTGCTCATGAAGCGACAAACTACTGATTCTGTCCCGTTCAGCTCAACATCGTAATCACGAACGAAGAGCTAATAAAGCATGACCTATCAGCCCAACTCTGCAACCAGTTGTGGAACGATTTCAAACAGATCGCCAACGATGCCATAGTCAGCCACAGAGAAAATCGGTGCTTCTGGATCTTTATTGATGGCAACGATTGTTTTGGAATCTTTCATACCGGCCAGATGCTGAATCGCACCGGAGATACCGACAGCGATATACAGCTGAGGCGCCACAATCTTACCTGTCTGACCAACTTGCCAGTCATTTGGTACAAAACCGGCGTCAACCGCAGCACGGGATGCACCCATCGCCGCACCCAGTTTGTCTGCCAATGGTTCCAATACTTTGAACGCATCAGCAGAACCCATACCGCGACCACCGGAAACGATGATTTTCGCAGCAGTCAGCTCTGGACGATCAGACTTCGCTACTTCACGGGAGACAAAAGCAGATTTGCCAGAATCAGCAACAGCTGCGATAACGTCAACGGCAGCAGAACCACCTGTTGCAGCAGCATCAAAACCTGTTGTACGGACAGTGATCACTTTGACTGCATCTGTGGATTGCACAGTGGCGATCGCGTTACCAGCGTAGATTGGACGCTCGAAGGTATCTGGAGAATCAACTTTCGTGATTTCAGAAATTTGTGACACGTCGAGTTTAGCCGCAACGCGTGGCAGAATGTTTTTGCCGTAGGCAGTTGCTGGAGCCAGGATATGCGTGTAGCCACTAGCGATGGCTAGTGCTTGCTCAGCCACGTTTTCTGCCAGACCATCCGCAAAATATGCGGCATCAGCGTGCAATACTTTGCTCACGCCTGCAACTTGTGCAGCAGCTTGCGCAACTGCGCCAGCATTGAAACCAGCAACCAGAACGTGAACATCGCCGCCGCATTGTGATGCAGCAGTGATCGTGTTTAATGTGCTGCCCTTGAGGCTAGCGTTGTCGTGTTCAGCGATGACGAGTGTAGTCATGATGTTTTCCACTTGGTAGATCACCAGCAAAGTTATTCTGGTGAAAAATTATTCGTAAAATTTTTTCAGGCAATCTGAGAAATCACAAAAATGAACGGTAAAAATTAACCGACCACTTTCGCTTCATTTTTCAGTTTAGAAACCAGGGTAGCAACGTCAGGAACGATCACGCCGGCGCTACGTTTTGCTGGTTCTGCAACCTTCAAGGTCTTGACGCGGGATGTCACGTCAACGCCCAGATCTGCAGGTTTCACGTTGTCCAATTGTTTTTTCTTGGCTTTCATGATGTTTGGCAACGTCACATAACGTGGCTCGTTCAAACGCAAGTCAGTGGTGATGATTGCTGGCAGCGTCAGGGACAATGTTTCCAGACCACCGTCAACTTCGCGTGTCACCGTTGCTTTACCGTCAGCAATAGTCACTTTCGAAGCGAAGGTTGCTTGTGGCCAGCCCAACAAGGCAGCCAGCATTTGACCAGTCTGATTGCAGTCATCATCAATCGCTTGTTTACCGAGAATGATCAATTGTGGTTGTTCTTTATCGGCCAATGCTTTGAGCAACTTAGCAACTGCCAGCGGCTGCAATTCTGCATCGCTTTCAACCAGAATACCGCGATCGGCACCAATGGCCATGGCTGTACGCAGAGTTTCTTGGCACTGCGCTACGCCGCAGGAGACAGCGACGACTTCAGTAACAGCGCCGGATTCTTTCAGACGTGTTGCTTCTTCCACTGCGATTTCGTCGAAAGGATTCATCGACATTTTGACGTTGGCGATATCCATGCCTGTGCCATCAGATTTGACGCGCACTTTGACGTTGTAATCGACTACTCGTTTGACTGGTACCAGGACTTTCATAGTTCTGCCTTTATGAGCTAATTTTCGGGATACTGAGGGTGTTGCTATTTGGGTGTAATGCTAAATCTAAAACTGGGTGACGCTTCATCTGACCAACACTGCATACTAATCCTTTCATCAGGATAGCGCGCACTAACATTCAAACTTGGCAATCAAGTGCAACAAGTCAAACGGTCAAATTGACGTATACGTAAATCATGTTGATTATAAATCGAAATGAAGAACATTTTGCATAATTTAGCACGATCGTTCCTTTTTTATTCTAAATCATGCTAGAGCTAATTGCCTAAATGCGCTGTACGGACCCCGAAAATCTACTTTCTAGACTACGAATTATTAATTAGATATCTTTTTATGGGTTTCTCGATCAATGTCAACTACAAATCAAGAGCGTCAGCGATGTGTAGCGCATGCCGACTTGGCGCATCTTACCCAAAAGTTAGGCCAAATCATCCAGCGAGCCTACTGAGAGACCCATCTAGCCTACTTCGTGGCCCTGCGCCCCCATTCTGCAGCTGCAATAATCATTGCTGCTGAGATTACAATATTGACTGAAAAGGACTGCTGCGTTGAGATCACCACAACGACAGTCGACAGCAAAGGAGTAAGAAATGCAAATATGGCAATCCGCCGCGGATCCCCGTGCTTGATTGCAGCATCCCACAGAAAGAACGCCCCACCCAATGGACCTAAGCCTAAAATGGCAATCCGCCAAAGATCTGATGACGTCAAGTTAGTGGCAGGTTCAAATAAAAAGTGACATCCCAGAGATAGCGATCCCGACAAGGCCGCAAAACTGCCGACAGCTGCCGTATCAAAGTAAGGCACCCGCCTAGAGCCCAAAGAATAAGTTGCCCAGATAAACGCAGAGCCGAAGGCAAACACATATCCTGAATGGAATTCTCCAGCCAACGCACCGCCGCTGTGACGCCCAATAATGGCAACGGCAGCACCAGCAAATCCCAGCAATGCCGCCGCAAGGTGCGAACGGGATAACGTTGCCTCCGGAAGAAACAGCGGCGCCAATACGACCATGCCAAGTGGCCACAGATAATTGATCAGATTAGCCTCAACGGCCGGTGCATTACGCAACGCAATAAAAAACAACAGGTGAAAACCAAATAAACCGTATACGCCCAAGAGCAAGGTGGGTAGCGGCACTCGCCATGCAGAAAGGCGAAAGCCAGATAATGGCAGTGCAATCAAACTACCTATAATCAGGGCAATACCTGTGAGTAAAAATGGAGGGACGTGTGACAGAGTCACACCAAGCGCAGCGAGGCTCGCCCAAAGGGCGATCGCAGAAAGTGCAAGAAGGTCAGATTTCATAGGTATTTAGTGTAACCGACCCAACACTTGCTGTAGCGCTTGTCTATCGTCGCGTTTCGCTGATATTGCGGTCGCTACACTTATCAGGCTTGAGTCGGGACATGCAATTTTCGCATCGCTGCCGTCATTGCCGAGGGTGAATCATAGCCAACGCGGTGTGCGACTTCGGAGACACTCAGTCCCTGCGAGCGCAGGAGCAGCACCTGCTCATACCGTATCCGTGTCAGCCACTGCTGCGGGCTGAGGGCACGCTCAGCGTAGCAACGGGCACGAAATTGGCTTTGACTCAGACAGACATGATTAGCTAGGTCAACGATACGCAGTGACTGCGAAAGACGCCCTACAACCCAACGTTTCAATGTTAGCCAGTCGATCTGTCTGCGCACGCGTCGCGGCGCTTCCGTATACCCCCAGCTTTGCTCCAGCAGCAGCGTGCTCATTTCATAAGAAACCGGTAACTGACGTGAAATAGACTCCGAGATAAATCGTGCGAGATGGTCCACTGCTGAGACAGAAACAGGCTGTCGTTGTCGCGCCGCCCACTCTTGGTTGGACGTATTCAAAACAAGACTGCGATTGGTATCGTGAGATTCAAAATCATGGCGCTCATTTGGCGCAATGATAATGCCGGCGCCCGCCGACAGCCGCAACCCTCGCCCTTCAATTTCAAGCTCCAGCGTGCCATCCAGACTCCATAACACCTGAAAATAATCGTGCGTATGACTTCCTGGCGAAGATCCATAGGTACGTATTGAAATTTCAGGTGTGAGAATGGTCGTCATTGGCAAGGGTGAGATGCATGTCAATAAATCTTGGGAACAGGATAAACCAAGTTACGCAAATTGCCCATCCCAATGCGGATAAGTCGTCAATGACCGGTCATGCATCCGACGGGGCTTTACTTAGAGGACGGTTCGATATGTCGTCCGTGGATTGATGTATCTGATTGAAGAAACGATGACATCTTCGCACTGATCAACTATCACCGTTGAGACATAAAAAAACCCGCAAACAAGATTGGGGGTTTTAGTAGCACTGAAAAGTCAGAACAAGTCTGAATAATAGAAACCAAAAAACGTGAAGCTGATTATTTTCGTTTTATAAAGTATTCAAATTCATTGGTGTTTTCCTGATGTGCAAGCAATTCGTTGCCAGTTTGTTTGGAAAACGCCTTAAAGTCGCGTACTGAACCTGGGTCAGTCGCCAGCACATGCAGTACCTCACCGGTAATCATCTCTGCGAGTGCTTTTTTTGTTTTTAAAATGGGCAATGGACAATTAAGTCCGCGTGCATCCAGTTCTTTGTTGAATTGCATGATTTTTCCTGTAGCAGCAAATGAAATAAGTTCATTCGCAAAACATATGATGCACCAATTCTACCGGATTTTTCTTCGGGATGGTGCAACGCAACACACTAACAACATTTTATTAAATGAATGTAAATTTAACGCACCAAAACCAAGCAAAAAAATATTTTTTTAGCATCAAACTGGATTAATTAACCAGTTGGCCACTCGAAATAGACAGGCTGATAGCCTCGTGAGCGCATCCAATCAGCCACTGCATGACCGGTGCCGGCATTCCAAGGCCTGAGTTTTTCGGGGTCGACCAAGCGATAGTCGACTAATTCTTCCGATAGACGAATTTCGCCAGTGGCTTTGACATGGTACGCGATGATGACTTCATTTTTTTTGATGAACTCGTACACACCGATCAGGTTAATTTCGGTGGCATCTAGATTAGTTTCTTCTTTGAGTTCACGCGCAATCCCTTGTTCTGGGGTTTCATCGCGCTCCATAAAGCCAGTGATTAAAGCAAAGGTTTTTTCTGGCCAAGCGACATTTCGCGCCAGCAGCATTTTGCCTTCAATCTCGACGAGCGCAGCTAATACTGGTAAGGGGTTATCCCAATGCGTCCAATGTCCTTCAGGACAGCTAAGGCGTTTTTTTTGGGCGTCTTGTTCGTCGATGCGTAACACTAAATCAGTGGCACAAACTGGGCAAAATCGTATTTCCATCAGGTTTCACGCGCTGGGATGAGTGGTTGCTGCGGGTGCAGACGCGCCATTGAATAAGAGTCTGCAAAGCGTCCATTGCGCAAGGCGTGCGCCTTGTGCGTTCCTTCGATCTCGAATCCAAATTTTTTATAAAGATGAATGGCCGCCGCGTTATCACAAAATACCGTCAACTCAACACGTAAAACGTGCAGCCAATTATCAGACAAATTTAATAGTTCAGTCAGTAGAGCAGTGCCTACACCGCGACCGGTGAAAGAATCTGCAACACCGGTTCTGAGGGTTGCCACATGTGAACGTCGCTGCTTGGTCTCTAGACGCAAGCCACCTGTACCAACAATTGCCCCATCGCTAACCGCGACGAGCAACGTATCTTCAGAACTACTCTGTCGCAAACGCTCTTGCCACATTTCGACTGAGGGGTGCGGTAGTTGCAAGCTGCCAGCATAAGCACCGGCACTTGCATAGACCCGTTGGATCTGGGCCGCATCAGAGACTTCTGCGCGACGTACGTGGATCATAATTTTCCGTTAATCCATTCATTCACACTCGCCAATGCCTGAGATAAGCCTGCAGGCTCAGTACCACCAGCCTGTGCCATATCTGGGCGCCCACCACCTTTACCACCAACTTGCTGTGCAACGAAATTAACCAACTCACCCGCTTTGATTTTTGAGGTGCTATCGGCTGTCACGCCAGCAATCAGACTTACTTTACCGTCAACGACGGATGCCAGAACAATAGCGGCTGTTTTCAGTTTGTCTTTCAGCTTATCCATGGTTTCGCGCAACGCAGTCACGTCAGCACCTTCGAGCACTGCTGCCAATACTTTAATGCCTTTAACATCGACTGCTTGCGAGACCAGATCATCACCCTGACTGGACGCCATTTTGGACTTCAAGGATGCCAGTTCTTTTTCCAGTGCTTTCACGTGGTCCTGAACCTGAGAAATACGTACTGTCAATTCTTCAGGCTGTGCTTTTAATGCAGCAGCAGCTTCGTTTACACGGTTATTAAGTGTCTGCACCAGGTTCAATGCGACCTCCCCTGTCACCGCTTCAACACGGCGGATGCCGGCAGCGACGCCACCCTCAGCAACAATCTTAAACAAGCCGATGTCGCCAGTGCGTGATACGTGAGTACCACCGCACAATTCACGTGAAGAACCGATATCTAATACGCGAACTTCGTCGCCGTATTTTTCACCAAACAAGGCCATCGCACCATGCTTCACTGCATCATCAAACGCCATCAACTGCGCACGAGTAGCAACGTTAGCCAGGATCTCACGATTGACAATCGTTTCTACCTGACGGATTTCATCAGCCGTCATTGGCGCATTGTGGCTAAAGTCAAAACGTGTTTTTTCAACGTCAACCAAAGAGCCCTTCTGTGCAACATGGCTACCAAGGACTTCGCGTAGCGCTTTGTGCATCAAATGAGTTGCTGAGTGGTTGCGCATCGTCTGCGCGCGAATCTCTGTCGCTACTTCTGCTTTAACGCTTTGTACAATCGTCAACGTACCTGATTTCAGGACGCCGTGATGGCCAAACACATCAGCTTGTACTTTGAGTGTGTCACTGACTTCAAACACCGCGCCATCGCTACCAACCAATACGCCGGAGTCGCCGCACTGACCGCCTGATTCTGCATAGAATGGGGTCGTATCGAGAACGACAATCGCCTGCTGACCTGCCTTGACTTCATTGACTGGGCTACCATCGACATACAAAGCGACAATTTTCGCTTCGTGTTGTAACTGTTCGTAGCCGACAAACGTTGTTTTATCACCGCTGTATTCAATCGCCGCAGCCATCTTGAATTTACCGCCTTTACGGGCTTTTTCACGTTGTACTTCCATTGCAGCGTTGAAGCCTGCTTCGTCCAGTACAACATGGCGTTCACGGCAGATGTCTGCCGTCAGATCCAATGGGAAACCGTAAGTATCGTAAAGGGTGAAAGCGGTCTCACCATCGAGCTGATTTGTCTCTTTTGTCAATGCGGCTTCGAGGATTTTCATACCGTGTTCCAGCGTTTCGCCGAAACGTTCTTCTTCTTGCTTGATCACTTCAGCAACGCGGTCTGCTGCATCAGCCAGTTCCGGATAAGCACCGCCCATTTCGTTGACGAGATCAGCGACGAGCTTGTAGAAGAATGGCTGACTTTGGCCTAATTTATGTCCGTGGCGCAGTGCACGACGGGTAATACGGCGCAGCACATAGCCACGGCCTTCGTTACCTGGAATGACGCCATCAACGATCAAGAAGCTAGCACAACGAATGTGATCAGCGATAACGCGTAAGGAGTTATTCGCTAAATCAGTACAACCAGTTTCACGGGCAGCAGCCTTGATCAGGTTCTGGAAAGTATCAATTTCGTAGTTCGAATGAACGTGTTGCAATACTGCAGACAGACGTTCCAGACCCATACCGGTATCGACGCATGGTTTTGGCAGTGGATGCAAGACACCGGCTTCATCCTTGTTAAATTGCATGAACACGAGGTTCCAGATTTCAATGAAACGATCGCCATCTTCTTCCGCAGATCCCGGTGGACCGCCCCAAATGTCAGAGCCATGATCATAGAAAATTTCTGTACACGGACCGCAAGGACCTGTATCAGCCATTTGCCAAAAATTATCAGATGCGTAACGACTGCCTTTGTTATCACCGATACGGATGATGCGCTCAACAGGCACGCCGATCTCCGTTTTCCAGATCTCGTAGGCTTCGTCGTCTTCCTGGTACACGGTGACGGTCAGCTTTTCTTTTGGCAAACCATACACAACGGTCAACAGTTCCCACGCGTTGTGAATTGCTTCTTTTTTGAAATAATCACCGAACGAGAAGTTACCTAACATTTCAAAAAAGGTGTGGTGACGTGCTGTGTAGCCCACGTTTTCCAGATCATTGTGCTTACCGCCTGCACGTACGCAACGTTGTGCTGTCGTAGCACGACTGTAAGAACGCTTGTCCTGGCCCAGGAATACGTCCTTAAATTGCACCATACCTGAGTTGGTAAACAATAAAGTAGGGTCGTTGCCTGGAATCAGACTAGAAGAACGGACACGGCTGTGGCCTTTTGATTCAAAAAAGCTAAGGAATTTATCGCGGATTTCTGACGAGTTCATAAATTGAGATGGCTAAGCTTAAAAATGGTCTAATTTTCGATTATACGGTATAAATTAAGTACAACATCAGCAATGAAGCGGCAAATAGCTCGTCAGGCGCAGGCATCGCAATCCGGTGTCAAAAAATACAACTATTTGTGGAAAAACACTATCTTTTACACAAAATTTCGTTACAATTTTGACCTATTAGCCAACGAAACAACAGTCACTGATACATTTGCACGCGCATGCAAGCAGAGATTTAAAAATCCGCAGGGATCAGATCTAATCGGTCAGTACAAAACGCATCCACACCCCATGACAAGATTTCTTTTGCACGTTCAGGGGTATTGACGGTGTAACAAAACAAGCCGTAACCCGCATCTTTAATCTCGCGCGCTACTTCTGGGGTTAAATGCCGATGATTGGTATGCAGAGCGCAAGCAGCTAATTCTTGCATTTGAGCGCGCCATTCAGGGGTCACTTCATTCATTAAAAAACCACGCGGGATGTTCGGCGCTGCATGCTTAGCCGCCATCAACGCAGGAAATTCAAACGATGAGAACAAAGGCAGGTGTGACAAATCGGTCACACTGACGTCAGCAAACAACGCCGCTGTCATCGCTGCTACAACCCGTCCGGTTTCCTCTTCAAATCCCGGTACAGGCTTGATTTCGACATTCATCCAGATGCCATGCTGCCGGCAAAATCTGACCACTTCTTCGTAAGATGGCACTCTCTCGCCAATGAACTTATCTGAGAACCAAGCGCCTGCGTCCATGATTGCCAAATCTGCCGCCGTCGTCGCTGCGACGCTTCCGATGCCGTGAATGGTTCGCCCAAATTCGGGGTCATGCATCAGCACAGGGATGCCATCTTTTGATAACATGACATCAAACTCCACCGCAGCAAATCCATAATCCAGCCCACACTGCATCGCTGCCAGTGTATTCTCTGGTGACAAGGTACCGCCGCCTCTGTGGGCAATAACTTTAGGATAGGGCCACATACTGCTCTCCTGAAAAATAATAATGAATAACAATAAAACTCATGCACGTCGCTGAAGCGATTTTGCGTCAGTTCTAAACCACTAGGATAAACGAAGATGACGACAAGCTCATTACCTAAAACTGCATTAGGCCATATCCGGGTACTCGATTTAACCCGTGTTTTGGCTGGTCCATGGTGTGCCCAAAATCTGGCTGATCTTGGCGCAGAAATCATCAAAGTTGAACGTCCTGGTTGTGGCGATGATACGCGGAGTTGGGGGCCTCCTTATCTAAAAGATGGCGACGGCAACAGCACCACTGAAGCCGCGTATTATCTGGCCGCCAATCGCAGCAAACAAGCGATCACGGTCGACATTGCGACACCAGAGGGGCAAGCTATTATCCGCGAGCTAGCAGCAATTTCTGACGTGGTACTGGAAAATTACAAGGTCGGTCAGTTGAAAAAATATGGCCTCGACTACGAATCGCTCCGTCAGGTGAAGCCTGATCTGGTCTATTGCTCAATCACCGGCTTTGGTCAGGATGGCCCGTATGCACATCGTGCTGGCTATGACTTTATCGTACAAGGAATGGGTGGCTTTATGTCGCTCACGGGTGAACGGGATGATTTACCTGGCGGCGGACCGCAAAAAGCAGGGATTGCAATTACCGATCTGATGACCGGCATGTATGCCACGATCGCTGTCATGGCTGCCCTCACCCATCGCGACCGTACCGGTGAAGGTCAGTACGTTGATATGGCCTTGCTGGACGTGCAAGTAGCCATGCTGGCAAACATGAATATGAACTACCTCACAACGGGCAATCCGCCGAAACGCTGGGGCAATGCCCATCCGAATATTGTGCCTTATCAGACCTTCGCGACCGCCGATGGCCACATCATCGTCGCCGCTGGTAACGACGGTCAGTACAAGAAATTTGTGCACGCCGGTGGTCGCTCGGAACTGGCTAAAGATCCGCGTTTTAGCACCAACCCTGCCCGCGTACAACACCGAGATACCTTGGTGCCGATCTTAGCCGATATGGTAAAACTGAAAACCAAGGCAGATTGGCTGATACTTCTGGAAACGGCAGGTGTCCCTTGCGGCCCAATCAACAAGCTTAATGAAGTATTTGAGGATCCACAGGTAAAGGCGCGACAGATGCAAATCGACCTACCCCACCCGACTGCAGGCACAGTCAAGCTCGTTGCCAGTCCGATGAAGCTATCTGCTACGCCCATCAATTACGCCAGTGCACCACCACTGCTCGGACAGCACACAGACTCGGTATTACAGCGTCTTTTAAATTACGACGCAAATCAGTTAGCTTCGCTCAAAGAAAAGCACATCATCTGAGCAACGTCGACTCATAGTATTGCGTTGAACGTCTTCCCCTCTGCTAACGCCCGGGAAAGACCTCATATATCGTGAGTGCATTTCCCGCCATGCTGCACACGTTTGGCGACAAAATAAGACACATTGTCGCCATTGACTTGCGTTTTGCATGGATAGACTCATACTCTTCTGACATCTTAATCCAGCAAACAATGAAAACAGACGCATCATGGGCCTCGTTCAACAACTCAGCAATCAATGGCAGCGGTCATTGCAGGTAATCCCACATAGTTTGCTGAGAAAATTAATCAGCGAAATACCTAGGTTACTGCTTATCAATTTATTCTGTACTTTGCTGGTGACTTTTGTCCTGCGAAATGGCAGTTCAATTTTTGAAAATTGGGTTTTTTCGAATGCAATCGGCCTTTGCTGCTATGTCCTCATTCGTAGCGTAAGCTATTACTTATGGCGGGCAACACCACCAACGATGCTCGCGTTTTATCTACTCAGCATCGTTTTAGCACCAATCGGATTTGTTTTCGGCTCCATGATTGCTGCGACGTTATTTTCTTATCCGATCACGAGTGTTTTACGTTTCCAAAGTAGATTTATATCTGCGTTTGTCGCGCTCACTTGCCTCATCAGCGTGGTTGCAACATGGTCGTTCTGGAACAAAATAAAAATAGCGGAACTCATTGCCAACGCAGAAAAAGAAAAAGCCCGGACTGCCGCCATAGAACGCCAGGCAATGCAGGCGCAACTCCAATTACTGCAGGCGCAAATTGAGCCACATATGTTGTTTAACACACTGGCCAACTTACAAGGTTTAATTGCCATTGATCCTGAGCGCGCACAACACATGTTGACGCAGTTGATTGTGTATTTGCGAGCAACTCTGAGCACATCTCGTGCAGAGAACACATGCTTAAAACAAGAATTCATCTTGATTGAAGCCTACCTTGATTTGATCGCTATCCGCATGGGTAAACGCCTGCACTACACGCTCAACTTACCGCTCGAACTTGAACAAGAGAAGATCCCGCCGATGCTTCTACAACCTTTGGTTGAGAATGCGATCAAACATGGTCTTGAACCCAAGATCGAGGGCGGGACCATCAATATCAGCGCCAGCAAAGAAGCTGATTCGTTGAGACTGGAAGTGCGTGATACAGGTCTGGGATTGCCGTTTAATTATCAAGACGTCCCTTTTTCCACAGAGTCTACCCAAGTTGGCAATGCCAACATTCGAGAGCGACTATTCGCATTATTTGGTGAAAAGGCAGCATTTAGTCTGATGTCTCATGTACCTGAAGGTGCTGTGGCCATCGTCACTCTCCCCCTCTCAACCTGAGACAGCCTAGTTTGTATAGAGACGAATTATTATTCATGATCAATCAGCAGCCAACTATCAAAGCCTTAATCGCAGAAGATGAACCCATTTTAGCCTTGACCTTGCAGCGTATGCTCGGCAGATTATGGCCCGAACTTGACCTCTCAAATGTCGTTGAGAACGGTATTGAGGCAGTTCACACAGCGCTCGACCGCTTACCTGATGTACTTTTTCTCGATATTAAAATGCCAGGAAAGACAGGTCTGGAGGTCGCACAGGAATTAGCGGAAGAATGGCCTGCAGAGCAACCATTCCCAATGATCGTCTATGTAACCGCCTATGACGAATTTGCGATCAAAGCATTTGAAACGTGCGCCGTGGATTATGTGCTCAAACCTGTGAGCGAAGAACGTTTACAAAAAACAGTGCGACGCCTTCAATCGCATTTTCAAGCGCGCGTTCCAAACACGAGCGATCAACGCAATCCAGAGAGCGAACTGGAGCGTGTCATTGCCCAATTGAGAGAGCTTCATCAAATCGCCCATCCTCAAACTGGGGCACAAAATATACCCGTAGCAGAAAAATTAGCCGTCATTCGCGCTGCCGTTGGGAACAATATACGGCTCATTCCTGTCGAAGAAGTGATCTATTTCGAAGCAACAGATAAATACATTAATGTTGTGACAGCCGAACATTCTTCTCTGATACGCAGTAGCCTGCGTGAGCTACTCCCCCAACTTGATAGCAGCCTGTTCTGGCAAATTCATCGTAGCACCGTCGTGAATGTCAAACGAGTAAAGATGGCACACAAAGATGAAGCTGGTAAAATCACGCTAACATTAAAAAATAGTGAAGACAAACTCACTGTCAGCCGTGTATACGCGCATTTATTCAAACAAATGTAGCTGTAATGCAGGCTCATTGACACTTTCACGGCTACGCCTCATTTAACATAGGCGCTATGCGACACCACCACAATGGTTTTGCATAGTTCCTATAACAAACCATTGAACTTAACATGACATCAGCGTCTCAATTGCAATTGCAATGGCAATGCGTTCCATTTTCTGAACTGACTAACCTACAGTTACACGAAATCTATGCAGCACGTTGTGCCGTGTTCATACTAGAACAAGCTTGCCCCTATCAGGATATCGATGGAAAAGATCCGCAGTGCCATCACCTCATCGCCTGGGGTCCAGAAGGCGAAGTCGCTGCTTATACCCGCATTGTTCCAGCTGGACTCAGTTTTACAGAACCGTCGATCGGTCGCGTCCTGAGCGGTAAAAAATGGCGCGGCAGCGGTATTGGGAAATTACTAATCAGTAATAGCATCGCTGCTTTACGTGATCTCTATCCCAACGCAGCGATACGCATTGGTGCGCAAGCCTATCTGGAAAAATTTTATGGTAGCTTTGGCTTTGAGACCGTCAGCGAGATGTATCTAGAGGATGATATTCCACACGTAGATATGCTACTTGCTGCACCAGCGATTGAAAAGGATTGAGCAATTTGTGGGCATTTTCAACTATAATTCTGCCAAATCAATGACTTACTGAATTACATATTATGCCGGTAGCAACACTTTCCCCTGACACGCCCTACGTTAATATCTCAGCTTATAAATTTATCACGTTTAATGACACCGCTGAAAAGCGCCAGGCGTTTATCGATAAATGTAAAGAACTCAATCTCAAAGGCACCATATTATTGACCCCTGAGGGCATCAATATGTTCCTGGCGGGATTACGTCATGAAATTGATGCTTACATGGATTGGCTCCATACTGACCCGCGCTTTGCCGATATCGTTGCCAAAGAGAGCTTTTCGGATCGCCAGCCGTTCACCAAATTACTGGTGAAACTGAAATCAGAAATCATCACCATGCGCATGCCGTTGATCAAGCCTGAAGAAGGACGCGCGCCGTTTGTAGAACCGAAAACCTTAAAACGCTGGCTCGATCAGGGACACGATGACAATGGCAAACCCGTTGTCATGGTGGATACACGCAACGATTTTGAAGTGGACGTTGGTACTTTTGACAATACGATTGACTACCGTATTGCTAAATTCACCGAGTTCCCAGCTGTCATTGAAGCAAATCGCGATGCATTGAATGATAAAACAGTAGTCACTTTTTGTACCGGCGGTATCCGTTGTGAAAAAGCGGCCATCCATATGCAAAATGTCGGCTTCAACGATGTATATCAGCTCGAAGGCGGTATTCTGAAATATTTTGAAGAAGTCGGTGGCGACCATTATCATGGTGACTGCTTCGTGTTCGACTATCGCACCGCCTTGAACCCTAAGCTCGAAGCAACTGACACCAAGCAATGCTTTGCATGCCGCGCGGTAATCACGCCACGCGAACAGTTATCTCCTTGGTACATACCAGGAAAATCATGCCCGCATTGCAAAAAAGAATCCGTTCAAATCGATAGTAATCATCAAGGTGAAACGAGCAGCGCTGTATAAGATTGCTTTTCCTTGTTAGAAAAAACAAAAGCCTTGCATCCATCTAATGCAAGGCTTTTTTCTAATGTCTGTGATCCGCTACGCATTGGTACTACTAGTCAAACACAAACAGGCTTCTCTCAAACAGATTTCTTGGGGCGAACCTGATTACGGCCCCCAGTTTTAGCGGCGTAAAGCCATTCATCTGCGCGATTGACAAGACTGTCGATATTATCCGTCTCCGTCTTTTGCGCCACACCAAAACTCGCGGTTATTTTTAAGCTTTCACCGCCTGCGATGATGACTTTCAACTCGTTTTCAACACGACGACGCATCCGCTCTGCAACCGCAATGGCACAAGCCAAACGCGTTTCCGGTAAGACCACTACAAACTCTTCTCCGCCATAACGAACTACCCAATCTACGTCGATGCGGATTTCTTCTTTCAAACAATGCGCAAAAGCAACCAAGACTTTGTCACCAACAGAATGACCATATTGATCATTGACTGTCTTAAAAAAATCAATATCACAAAACACGATAGACAACGTTCTGTCATAGCGGTTAGCGCGTTGTATTTCGCCGGGCATACGCTCATTGAATAACTGTCGGTTATAACACTCCGTCAGACCATCTGTGATAGAAAGTTGCTTGAGCGACTCCATTACTTTTTCTAATTGTCCTGTACGCTCCATCACTAATGCATCCTGATTCAAAATATGCTGTTTAATACTGTTCTGCATAATTTGAAAACCTTCAAATACAAGATCTATTTCACTGTAGGCATGCGCGATGGGTAAATGGAGTTGTACGTCACTAGATAGCTGATCCGCCTGAATATTTCGGACATACGTGGCGAGCTGACGCATCGGACGTTCGAGATCACGGCGCAAAATTGCTACCACTGCTGTCAGGATGAGGACTACGAGCAGCAACACCTCGATCGTGACAATCAAAAAACTTTGAATTAACTCTCGGCGCAAAATACTGGAATCAACGACCAGATCTAATGTTCCTACCACCCCCGCATTGTCGACTGGCGCTGGGATATCAAACGCCACATGCTTGCCACTTGCGATCAGACTGACGTTACCCCCAACAAAACTCTGTCCCGTACTGGCTTTGACAGAGACATAAGCAATGGAGGTGTTTTTTAAAATTAGACCAATTTGCTTCTGTATTGCTTGTGATTCGATATCCCAGATCGCGACTGACAATAAAGGTAAGTGGGTATCGGCTACATCTCTGACAGCGGCATTAAAATTTTTCTCGATCGATGTATAGCTGAGCCATGCCTGAATACTGCTGAATGCAACAACACACAGCAGCACCCATTTAAAGACACGACGTATCAGTAAGGTCGCGATGGGTTGAAGGGTGGCTGGATTCATTTCTGTTTTTCACTTTGCATCAATAGTTGTTTGAAACTAAATTCGTATTTCTTCAAACTAGGATGATATATTTTACTAAATTTCTTAAAATCAACTTGATCAAAATTCAACTTACCAAACAAACTTTCAAAACGTTGTGCATTCTCTCGATCAAATAAAATAAACATGGAGCGCTCCAGCTCCAGTCCCTCGTCGACAAAATCCTTACCATGGTGATAGTCGTACAGCATGACTAACGCAAATGCACCAGCAACGAAATGTCCGCCAGCCAAAGCACTCATCGTACCGGACTCAATGGCAGTCAACGCTTCTGATGAGGTATTTACCCCGCTAAAAAGTGCATCCTTACCCGGCACTCCGCCAATGGCACGCCAACTGTCCATCGCACCAAACGCCATCAAATCATTACCTGCCCAGACCAAGTGTTTTCCAGGATAGCGTTTAAACAGCCACTCACTTTGTACTTTTGCCTTGCTACGACTCCATTCGCCATAAACTTCCTGATCAAGCACTACATTTTGCGCTTCAGCAAGAGCGCGCCGCATACCATTATTGCGTTTCAAGGAACTCGTGGTCGAGCGGTCTCCGGCAATCACAAGCATGTGCAACTTGCCATCATGACCAAACAAATGCATCGCTTCACCGCGCTGTATCAGTTCATGGGCAGTCAGATAACCTGCATCTTCGGATTTCGGTTCTAGCGAGCCTAGCCATCCTTCGTAGATCTGTCGAGGACCACCAACCAGTTCACGTTCATGCGGATCAGTAATACCGCTATAAGCAAAAAAAGTTTTAATTTTTGCAGCATCAAGAATGCGCATCGCTTCCACGCCGACGGCATAATCATTAGAGAGAATCACATAATCAGGTCGCGCTAAAACTGGGCGTGCAGCAATTTCTTTGGCGAATGTCAGCGTTTTCAGGTGATCGCGCTCAGAATAGAGCACTTCAAGTTGAACACCTAGGCTATGTGCGGCAGCAGACATACAATGGGCAGCGGTAACCCAGTAGACTTCATCTGATTTACCCGGATTTAGGAACGTCACCGACATGCCAAAACTCAACCCTGGGGACAGGATCAGCCAAAGCCCTATTATCCGACAACAATGCCACAATTTCATACTCACTCCCGACGTCCGGCATGGATTACAGGCATGTCAATTCAAACTACGAATTTAGAATCAGGCACAGTTTTTTACGACAACAAATTGATCATCCGGATAAGCATACCCTTCCAATAAAAAGCAGAACTGTCCTCTCTACCATGCATGTAATTTTTTTAGGTATGCATTTTGGACTCTTTTGAGATGAAATTTGATCACTTCACAAAAACTCACAATTTCACTGAGTCATTAATTATCATTAAGACTAGATACCAGTTCAAAATATGTTGTTGCAAACTCGCAATTGCTATTTTAAAAATAAAGATAAGCCGTTGTTTTTAAAGATTAAAAAAAAATCTTCATTTTTTCGTCCTTGAAATACCAGCACCTCGCCCATATAATTAGCACTCGTTGGGAGAGAGTGCTAACAAAGTCTTTCCCCAGCTTAAAATGAATTCACTCGTAATTACTCGCAAATTTAAAGGAGCTTGTATGAACCTTCGTCCCCTGCATGATCGTCTGATCGTAAAACGTCTGGATCAAGAAACAAAAACTGCATCCGGTATCGTTCTGCCTGACGCAGCAGCAGAAAAACCAGATCAAGGTGAAGTATTAGCCGTTGGTACAGGTAAACAATTAGATAACGGCACTGTGCGCGCCCTCGAAGTAAAAGTTGGCGATCGCGTATTGTTCGGCAAATACTCTGGCCAAGCTGTCAAAGTTGACGGCAACGAAGTTCTGGTCATGCGCGAAGAAGATATCTTCGCGATCGTACAGAAGTAATTCCTGTATTCCTAAGCAATCAGAAATCCTCAAGATTCCGGAGAAAATAACATGGCAGCTAAACAAGTAATTTTTGGCGATGACGCACGTGCGAAAATCGTTAATGGCGTAAATATTCTGGCAAACGCAGTTAAAGTAACACTGGGCCCTAAAGGCCGTAACGTCGTTTTGGAACGCTCTTTCGGCGCGCCAACAGTGACTAAAGACGGTGTTTCCGTTGCTAAAGAAATCGAACTCAAAGACAAGTTGGAAAACATGGGCGCACAGCTCGTGAAAGAAGTGGCTTCCCGCACTTCCGACAACGCTGGTGACGGTACAACAACAGCGACTGTATTGGCGCAAGCAATCGTTCGCGAAGGCTTCAAATACGTTGCAGCTGGTTTCAATCCAACAGACTTGAAACGTGGTATCGACAAAGCAGTTGTGGCTATTGTTGCAGAAATCAAAACTCTGTCCAAGCCAACAACAACGAACAAAGAAATCGCTCAAGTTGGTTCTATCTCTGCTAACTCTGACCAAAACATCGGCGACATCATCGCTCGTGCCATGGACAAAGTAGGTAAAGAAGGCGTGATCACAGTTGAAGATGGCAAATCTCTCGACAACGAACTCGACATCGTTGAAGGTATGCAGTTTGACCGTGGCTACTTGTCACCATACTTCATCAACAACCCAGAAAAACAATCCGTAATTCTGGAAAACCCATACGTTCTGCTGTTCGACAAAAAAATCTCGAACATCCGTGATCTGCTCCCAGTTCTGGAACAAGTGGCAAAATCCGGTCGTCCACTGTTGATCATCGCTGAAGATGTTGACGGCGAAGCACTGGCAACGCTGGTTGTGAACAACATCCGTGGCATTCTGAAAACAGCTGCTGTTAAAGCGCCTGGCTTCGGTGACCGTCGTAAAGCTATGTTGGAAGACATCGCTATCCTGACTGGCGGCCAAGTGATTGCTGAAGAAGTTGGTCTGACACTGGAAAAAGCGACATTGGCTGATCTGGGTCAAGCTAAACGTATCGAAATCGGTAAAGAAAACACAACAGTGATCGACGGCGCAGGTCAAGCCATTGGTATCGAAGCACGTGTTAAACAAATCCGCGCTCAGATCGAAGAAGCAACTTCTGACTACGACCGCGAAAAGCTGCAAGAACGCGTTGCCAAATTGGCAGGCGGCGTTGCAGTGATCAAAGTTGGTGCTGCAACTGAAGTTGAAATGAAAGAGAAAAAAGCACGCGTTGAAGATGCATTGCATGCAACTCGTGCAGCGGTTGAAGAAGGCGTTGTTCCTGGCGGTGGCGTGGCTCTCTTGCGTGCACGTGCAGCAGCTGGCGTCATCAAAGGCGACAATGCTGACCAAGAAGCTGGTATCAAACTGGTTCTCAAAGCAATCGAAGCACCATTGCGTGAAATCGTTGCTAACGCCGGTGGCGAACCAAGCGTTGTTGTTAATGCAATCCTGAACGGCACTGGTAACTTCGGTTTCAATGCTGCGAATGACACTTACGGTGACATGATCGAAATGGGTATTCTGGATCCAGCTAAAGTAACTCGCTCTGCATTGCAAAATGCAGCGTCTGTTGCTGGCCTGATCCTGACGACTGATGCTCTGGTTGCTGAATTGTCTGAAGACAAACCAGCAGGCGGCATGGGTGACATGGGTGGTATGGGCGGTATGGGTGGCATGGGCGGTATGATGTAATATCGCTTGCTGCTCGCTACAGAGCCGCAATCATCAAAGCCCCGCAATGCAAATTGCGGGGCTTTTTGTTTGATGTTCGCCTGTGGTGTTGAAAAGAAAAAGCTTAGAAACACTCGCCACAGAGGTAATAAAAAAAGAACGCGCTACTCCCCACTCTCGCAGCAACTGAATCACGCACGGAGATTCCAATCACGCTACTTAACAAATAATTATCTATATCGTTTTTCTTTTATCGCATTGCATCACAAGCAAATTGTGGTTTTCTCCCAATGATGCTTGACAGTAAGGTGACAGGCTTAGATACTGCGGCACCTGAAAGAAAACTTTCATTTTTTATCGAGTAATGTCGCTTATTTGACATATTTTCCCAAATAAGCGTCCTGCCCTCGTTTTATGTCCTATTACATGATGCTGGAGACATGATGGCGCTGCAACACTTATCCGAAGAGCAGATCAAGACCTGGACCCGATCCCAAAAGGATGAATGGTGGTTCAACAATATTTACCGTGGCGACATGGCGCAATTGACACTGCGTTCGGCGCTGACTGGTTTCATACTAGGTGGCATCTTAGCCTCGACCGCTTTATATATTGGCGCAAAGACCGGTGTTGGCATCGGGGTTGGACTGACCTCCGTCATTTTGGCATTTGCCATGTTCAGGTTACTGGCGCAAGCAGGTTTGGCAAGCGACTTCACAGTTCTTGAAAATAACTGTACTCAGTCAATTGCTACAGCGTCCGGCTACATGGTTTCACCATTGATTGCCAGTCTGACCGCTTTCATGCTGGTCAGTGGAAAGATCATCCCCTGGTGGCAAATGATGATCTGGATGATCATCGTTGCAATCTTAGGTGTGCTGATCGCCTTTCCGATGAAGCGTCGCTTTATCAATGAAGATCAGTTACCTTTCCCCGAAGGACGAGCTTGTGGTGTTGTGCTGGATTCTTTATATACTGGTGATGCAAACGTTGGTATGTTCAAAGCACGCTTATTGGGAATGACGGCAGTATTTACAGGTTTGTACCAAATGATCATCAGCGACGGCTGGATGAAACTAATACAGCTCAAAATCCTGCGCATGGATCAATGGGCGGGCATGAAAGAAGCTTGGAACCTGCATGAGCGTTTTGACGACTACTATTACGCTGCCATGGTCAAATATGACTTATGGTCACCGAAGATCGCTGGCGTTGACTTCCGCACACTGGGCCTGCGCTTTACCGTTGATGCAGCGATGTTTGGCCTTGGTGGTTTGATGGGCATACGCGTTGCCAGCAGCGTGTTGTTGGGCGCATTCATCAATTTTGTCATCCTGGCGCCAATCATGATTAATCAGGGCGACATTGCACCGCGTATCGGTATTGATGGTCATGTTGTTGCGCTGACTCGTGCAGAAATTGTAAACCAATGGTCTCTGTGGTGGGGCGTATCGATGATGGTGGTTGGATCTATGGTGAGCTTGTTAGCGAAGCCGGAGATCTTTACCAATGCGTTTAAAAATTTGAAGAAAAAAGCAACGCCCGAATCAACAAGCGATGTATTGAAAGACATAGAATTGCCGCTATGGGTGTCGTATATTGGTGTGCCAATTTTCAGCGTAATTGGTGCGGCAGTAACACACGAGTTTTTTGGTGTTTCATGGTTGCTTTCTTTCGTTTCTTTACCATTAATCTTTGTTCTCACCATTATTGGCATTAACTCAATGGCCTTGACTTCCTGGGTACCGACGGGGGCATTGTCAAAAATCACGCAATTCTCAATTGGCGCAATTGACCATGTGAATCCGGCCAACAATATCTTGCCTGCAGGTATGACTGCAGAAGTTGCGATGAATGCGTCGAATCTGCTATCTGACATTAAACCCGGCTATATGCTCGGTGCAAAGCCACGTCAGCAAGCAATTGGCCACGTCATTGGTATTTTTGCTGGTGCACTCGCTTGTATCCCACTTTACTATTTGCTGTTCTTACCAGCGGACGCAAACGGTGTTCGTAGTACTGCAAGCATTTTGAGCGACCAATTTGCATTTCCGGGAGCGGTGCAATGGAAAGGCGTTGCTGACCTGATTGCGAAAGGCGTGCATAGTCTGCATACCTCCGCAGTGATCTCCATGATCGTAGCAGCGATCAGCGCCATCGTAATCGAGGTCGCAAAAATTGTGACCAAAGGACGCTTCCCCTTATCGGCCGTATCAATCGGCCTTGGTGTTGTGTTGCCACCAGAGTCTAGCCTGGCGATGTGGATAGGCGCGATGGTATTCTGGTACATGGGTCGTCGCAATGCGACACCGGGCACCAAAGGCTATGACTACTGGGTCGATGGCTGTGAACCGATCTGCGCTGGTCTTGTGTCTGGGGCGGCGTTGGTGGGTATTGGAAATGCCATCATCAATGTGTTAATTTAAACCATCCTACCGGACTAAAAGCCCCGCTACAATGCGGGGTTTTTTTATGAGCGTGGCGGCATCCATTGCATTTGTTGCTCAACAAAGCCGTCAAAAGCGTCAATTAACGGCCAATACTTCGCTTCGTTCTGCTCCAGACGCATTAACGCGTAAGTACTCGCTTCGAGGCTCGATAGTTGATCTGGCTTGTGGGCTTTGCGGATGCGGTAATGCGACGCGGGCATCGCGCTCAGACTGAGACGTGGCAAACTTTGCAATAGCGGATTGAGATAGAGCATTTTCCGGCTTTTTCGCCAGGTTGCATCAAGCACGACCAAGCGGATCGTGCGTGGATCAAGGTCTTCCTGCAATGCTGGAGCCCTCTCAATAACCAGATCTGACGCCTCATTATCGCCGATATCAGGATAGAGCAACACTGGTTGCAGCGCCCCAGCGTTGCTCCTCATCATCGACGGGGCATAGAGCGCGTCCGATAAGTGTTGCTGTTCGAATTGCTCGCCCACCATCATCACGGAGGTCTGCAAACATAAATCCAGTAAGCGTGCACTACCTTTTGCGTTACCAACCTCTAACGGATGTTGCAGTACGAGCACTTCAACCTGATTGATAATTGTCGTTGCCCAGCGACAAATACAATTAGTCAGTGGGCGCTGACATCGAGAGCAAATTGCTCGGGTAGTACTGGTAGGCGGTGTATTGCCAGCAATCATCATCATTTCAATCGTTTTAATTAGGTCATAGCGCCATTGTACGGCAGACAAATTAACTTACTACAAGTGATCGATGGTACATCAATGCAACATGCTTTTACATTGCTTCAGAACATCTAGTCACGGCTTCGACTATCATATCAACATCAATCACGTATTTATGTTTTCCAAATGAAACCCATCCGTTTAATCTCTATCGCTAGCGTCCTCCTTTTCTCTGCCTGCGGCGGCGGTGGAGGTACAACTACGTCGACATCGACGACGCCCGCGTCGACACCTCCAACGTTGCAACAAAAACCTGGCGTATTAGCAGCTAATCTGGGTTTAACTAAACGATTGTTAGTTGGTTTAGGCACGACAACTGTGGCGGATATTCAGGCGCAAAATATCAAGGTCGATATTTACGACCAATATCTGACTGGCGTCGGTAGCGGCGCCTGGCCAACCTGGAACAGCCCGACCGGCGCTTACGTGCAAATAGTTGCAAAAAACGCTGCATCTCTGGGTGCTGTTCCCATGTTCACTTTGTATCAAATGGCTGCCAACGGTGATGGCAACCTGTCGGTACTCACTAATGCGACGTTTATGAATGCGTATTGGAGTAACGTCAGACTGTTATTTCAGCAGATTAAAACATACGGCAAACCAGTGATTGTCAACTTTGAGCCTGATTTTTGGGAATACGCGCAACGTGCAAGCACCAATGCCGATCCAACCACGGTCACTGCACTCGTCAACTCAAATACTGACTGTCCCAATCTGGCCAATAATGTTGGTGGCGTAGCTCAATGTCTGCTTCTTACTGCGCGTACCTACGCCCCGAACGCGTATGTCGGTTTTCCGCCCTCATTATCATCAGACTTATACCCAGCGTCGGTGAGCTTTATGCAAAAACTTGGTGCTGGAAACGCAGATTTTGTTGTAATGCAAACCTTAGATCGTGATGCAGGTTGCTTCGAGGAAGTACCACAACCATCGTACTGCACCCGCGCAGGCAGCGGCTGGTACTGGGATGAAGCAAATGTCACTAAACCGAATTTTACGCAAAATCTGGCTGAAGGTGCTAGCTTCAATTCCACACTACAACTCCCGTTACTCTGGTGGCAAACGCCGCTCGGCACGCCATCTGCTACACCGGGCGGCATTTCAGGACAATGGCGTGATAACCGTGTTCACTATTTCTTGAATCACACGGCTGATTTAGTCAGTGCAGGTGCAGTCGGTATCGTCTTCAGCGCCGGCGAGGTGCATCAAACCACTATTAAAACCGATGGTGGTCAGTTTAAAACGCTATCAAACAGCTATTTCTCTTCACCGACCAGCTTACCCTGATGGGTTCAAGAAGTTGACTGCAGTAGATCCGTCAATGCTGGAAGCAATGACGGATAACGAAATACATATCCAAGTGTCTGAATTTTTGCGGGAACGACACGTTGGCCGCCCAGTAATAATTCAGACATCTCCCCCATCGCCAATTTCAGCAGCAGTGCAGGCGCCACGAAAATAGCCGGACGATGCAAGGCTTTACCTAATAAACGGGTAAATTGGCGGTTTGTCACAGGTTCTGGCGCCACCATATTAAAGCAACCGGCGGCGTTCTCATGTTCAAGCAGAAACAAGACAATTGCAATGTAGTCCTGGATATGAATCCAACTCATCCATTGCCGTCCATGTCCAATTCTTGCACCGAGCCCCAGGCTAAATGGGAGCCGCATTTTTTTTAACATACCTCCAGCGCTGTCCAACACCAACCCAGTTCGCAAGATACACGTACGTAGCCCCAAGGAAGCTGCGGTCATCGCTGCCGCCTCCCAGTCAACGCACAAATGCGCGCCAAAGTCACCGCCCGCGGCCGACTGCTCGCTTAATAGTACATCCCCACCGTCACCATAAAAACCAATCGCCGAACCACTTAAAAACACCTTAGGACGATACCTTGCCTGATGAATTTTTTGCAGAAGTGCCTCGGTGAGTTCAATACGACTTTGACGTAAGAGCTGCTTACGCCGTTCAGTCCATCGCGCATCGACGATAGGCTCGCCGACCAGATTAATGACAGCATCGAATCGCGAATCAGGAAGATACTCATCAAGACTGGACATCGGTTTGACGTTATTGCCACAGAGTTGTGCGACTTGCTGAGGGCGGCGGCTCAGGACTGTCAACTCATGACCACCAGCGATGAGCGCAGCACATAAGCGACGACCAATCAAACCCGTGCCACCCGTAATTAAAATTTGCATGTTTTCTCTGTCTTACTGTTGTGCATTAAGGAGATCAATCACGCTAATTAGACATGGAAGCCCTATTTCAACGCAATTCTTCAATAAGCTTTAGATTATCATCAAAACTCCAGATTCGTCGGATCTCTAACACATCGTATTGCGCAGCAATCTCTGGCGGAAATGCGGCGAACCTGGCATTGATACGGACAATATTGCGTACTGCCCGATCAATATCTTCCCTTCCACTCGAACGTAAAATGGTGACTTGCTCGACGCTGCCATCACTACGGATCGCAACGCTCACTAGGGGATCAGCGCGTACTTTATTGCTGGCGCTCTGAGAGTAATTCAGATTGCCATTGCGTTCTATTTTCTGCTTCCAACTATCAGCATACATACGTAACTGTAGATTTTTTTCACTACTGTTAATGATCGTATGGCGGCGGGCCTTTTCATCAAGCGTCGGCGCAGGTAGATTCCCGGGCAGCAGCCCTAAGCCCCGCGATGATTCTCGCGCACGATTGGCAAGATCACTACTGAGTAAGCTTTTCGGTAAAATCAATGCCGTTGTAGTAGCGTTACTGTTATTAGCTGCACCATGTGTACTACGACTGCCAAAGAGATCCTCATCGGAAGCAGTTCCAGCATACGCTGATCGCGTCTGGATTGCACTGTGATTGTTTCCCCCCTGGTTGGTGGTTTCACTGTTTTTTGACAACAACACCGCTTGTGCGGCAAGTGCCGCTTGGGCAGCTTCTTGTTGAGCCAGCATTCTGGCTTGCTGCTGACGTTGCATCTCAGCTTCTTGCACTGCGCGTCGTTCGTTTTCTTCCCGCTCTTCATTTTGCTGGCGTGAGAGCGCCATCGCCTTCAAGCGCTCTTTGCGTTGCACGTCTCGTTGGCTTAATTCCTGTTGTAATTGTTGCTCGATCTCTTCATCCACTTGTCGAATATTCTCGGTACGCTGCGCTTCTGCTTTCGATAACACTGTAGCATTCGATGCGTCTTGTTGCGCTCGGCGTCTATTTTCTTCGGCATCCAGTTGCTGTTTCAATGCTAACGCGGCAAGTTGTTCGCGTCGTAATTGTTCCGTCTGCAGGTGGCTCTCCTCATCTAATTGCTTGATGATTTTTTCATGTACCGAGGTATCTTGATGATGCATCGTCACAAGGCTGTCCATGCGCTTTAGACGCTCCGCTTCTTTCTTCTGACGTAAGCTGTCATCTGCGTCATAACGGGCTACGCTGGCTGGCGCTACATCAGGTTCTGCAAGGGGCGGCAGCGTTTTTTCTTCATGCGTGAGCTCTGTCTTTGCTTGTGTTTGCGCGACCGTTAAAGGCTCTGGTGATCTTGGTACAATTTCCTGCGGTACATCCTCCTTTTTTATCTCATCAGGATCTCGGACGGCAACAACAAAATTTTCATCCTTTATGACGTCTTGTGCGATCAGATCGGGGATTTCACTAACAGGTACTTTATGCGCACGGGTGGCTCGCATAACGCTAGCTGATTTTCTTTGAAGGTACTTCTCAGATTTCTGTGCGGATTTCTCTACATTTTTCTCTGCATATGGGGGAGGTACTTTGGCCGCAACAAACGGAGCAACCAGTTGTAAGCCATGTATTTCAGCTGGAGTGACTGTCACTGTAGGAGTAATGGGCTTGTTTTGCGACTCCAGTGCCGCAGAAGGCTCTACCTGCGACGCAGATTGCACCGTATTTTCTACTGACTGAATTGTCAATACCATCGCTGTTGGCGCGCCTGTCTGTTGACTTAACGACGCCTCCCCGCCGCTGATGCCACCACTTGGAATCGCAAATTGCAGAGAGAGTAATAAGGCATGTAAAAGCAAAGAGGCGACAATTGCAATCGTCAGACGGCGTTTTACCTCGCTCGGTAATTGATGGTTATTTTTGCGAGGAAACAGATTCATGCAAGCTTAATTCATCCAAATAAAATTATCAGCGATAGTCGACCAAGATCATTAATGTACCATCCACCCAAGCACTTGACATCTTTTTAGCTAATAAAACATGATCTACTTCCGTGCTGATGCCTAAGCGTCAAATTTAACATGTAGCGCCAGACACCTGTGCCGATTTCATCCACTCACGGTCCGATTCAGAGCAAGACATTCTTGGATAAGACGACGTATCCTAGCGTCATTGATATCAGACAAACTCTACTATGAAAAAAATACACATCATTGACTCCCATACAGGGGGAGAGCCCACTCGCGTGATTATTGACGGTGGCCCTGAGCTTGGTGGCGGCAGCGTCGCCAGACAATTAAACGTATTCAGAGAACAATTTGACCACTACCGTAGCGCGACAGTGTGTGAACCAAGGGGGTCGGATGTACTGGTCGGCGCACTTGCCTGCACGCCAGTTGCGCCCGATTGCGTGGCTGGTGTCATTTTTTTCAATAATGTCGGCTATCTTGGCATGTGTGGACATGGGATGATAGGTTTCATCGCAACGCTAGCCCACCAAAAAAAAATCAGCGTCGGACGGCATCGTATCGAAACACCCGTTGGTATCGTCGATACCGAACTGCACGAAGATCACTCTGTTACCGTACACAACGTTCCGGCCTACCGTTTCCGACAGACGGTTAGTGTTGAGGTCGCCGGCGCGGGTCTCGTTCACGGTGATATTGCATGGGGTGGTAACTGGTTTTTTCTGATGAGTGAACACGGACAAGAACTGAGTCTGTCCAACGTCGATGCGCTAACCGACTATTGCTGGCGCGTACGCTGTGCGCTAGAGGCAAACGGCATCACGGGAAAAGATGGTGCGCTGATCGATCATATCGAATTATTCGGCACGGCCAGCAATCCAGATAATGACAGTAAGAATTTTGTCTTGTGCCCAGGCAAAGCCTATGACCGCTCACCCTGCGGTACAGGCACCAGTGCCAAACTTGCGTGTCTGGCAGCGGATAGAAAATTAGCCCCCGGAGAACAATGGAAACAAGAAAGTATTATCGGCAGCGTCTTTATCGCCTCCTATCAGACTGGGCAAGAAAGTGCAGAAGTGCACACGATGAATCCATCCAGCAAGTCAACATCGACCATTTTACCTAGCTTGCGCGGGTCCGCTTTTGTCAATGCTGAAGCAAGCTTATTACTCGATGAGTGCGATCCATTTGTCTGGGGAATCAGATAAAGCCGGACTGAACTTTGTCGCCACTAATAAGACAAATAATGATGAGACTCACAGATCGCTGATGGATCTGTGAGTACTAGTGATCGATCAGAACTTCGCGATACTCTCTGGGTGTCATCCCAACGGTCGCTTTAAAAACACGTGAAAAAGCACTGTGATCCTGGTATCCACAAGCAAGTGCAATATCAGTAATACTGAGATCAGGCTGACTCAGCATCGTTGACGCTGCATCTAGGCGAATTTTGACCATCATCTGGCGTGGTGTGAGTGAAAATATTTTGTGAAAATTTCTCTCAAGTTGCGCCAACGACAGCCCCGTCAGTGTCACAAGATCCGCCATTTTGATCTGCTGTGCATGATATTGGTGCAGATGAGCAACCGCAGCAGCAATTTTTTCATAGACTGGATCTTGTTGATCGGGGCTGGCAAGGTCTCGGGAAATTCCTGTCATACCAATAATTTTTTGGCGGTGATCGCGCAAGGGAATTTTTTGTGTCAGACACCAGCCTGGTGAACGATTTGGATAGAGATGCAATTCGAGCTGGTCTCGAAGCTCCCTCGATCCACTTAAGACCAATGCATCTTGTGCCGCATAATTAGCGGCTAATCTGCTGGGGAAAACGTCGCTGGCAGTACGTCCAAGTAAAGCTGATTTTTCTCGCAAACCACAACGCCGCACAAGGGTTTGATTAACAACAACGTACCTTCCCTCACTATCTTTCACAAAAAAAACAATATCTGTCATGGCATCAAATAACGCTTCCGAAAAGAAAGTATCGCCGACTTGGGCAGCTAATTCTTGGCGTTGCAGATCCCCAGATTGATCACTTTTTTCCATTATTTGATATCCCCTAGAACGAACCCCATGATATAGCGAAATTTGATGCCTAATTTTACATTGCGATTTAAAAAAAGAAACTTCATACCGTATTTCACATTTAATAAAAACGTCTGATACAAGTTAATATTTGAAAAAATCAATTTAAACAGAGTAAAATTCGGAAGCAAGTTGATATGATCAATTTGAGATATATTAACCATCAATTGAACTCAGCCCATGCCTATCAATCAAGAAAATTCTGATCCTGTGGAAAAAAAACGTGCCGCAGACGTCGCCTACGATGCGCTTGAAAGCATGATCGTCACGATGGAATTGAAACCCGGCGCGCCAATTATCGAGGCAATGCTGATCGAAAAAACGGGTCTCGGTCGCACGCCGCTGCGTGAAGCACTGATGCGCATGTCATCCAACGGCCTGATATTGCAAATGCCGCGCCGTGGTCTAGTTGTTAGTGATATTGACGCATCGGCACATTTATCGCTCATCGACACACGCCGCGTATTAGAACGCTTAATTTCACAAAACGCGGCGCAGAAAGCCACGCAGCAAGAACGCAAAGAGTTAGTTGCCAGCGCAGAGCACATGTTAGTCGCAGCTAAACGACGCACGCTTGCAGAATACATGGCGGCAGATCAGGCGTTCGATCAGATTGTACAAAGCGCGTGTGGCAACCCCTCTGCGGTTGCAGCAGTGATTCCACTGATCATTAAAAGCCGTCGTTTTTGGTATGCGTACCAGCATGAGGGAGATTTAGAAGAATGTGCCCGCTGTCATTTACTTGTTGCCAAAGCGATTGCTAAAGGAAAAACGGAACTCGCTACGAAGGCTATCGACGGTTTGATGGATTATTTAGAGTCATTCGCACGAAACGTACCAACCTCAAACTAACGATGCGCAACCTTCATGTGATGGTCATCGGAAAGAGGACGTCAGTAGCATTAAGCTGCATTAACGCTGAATCAACACTGAATCAACAATGAACTAGCGCTCGTTTTGCGTTAGTTCAGCATTCCGCCTCATTCCTGATCGCCGGTTTCTGGTTCCATACCGGTTTGTACACTCTTTCCCTGCCCCAACAACACGGGAGGTACATACGTTGCCAGTAAGTGTTCGCGACTCGCTGGGGTTTCCAGACTGACGCGACCCAGCGCGCCGCTACGATAATCAATCAATAAGGTGTGTGATGCTTTCTCAAAATCCCAGTCACCACCTTTGAGTTTGTAACCCCGCTTCATGGCGACGCCTTCAATCACAGCAACGGCATCCATACCTTCCAGATTAAAACCGTAGCGCGTGACTAAGGATTTTGGATAGTGGAGCAATAATTGTTCTGCAAGAAAGGTCGCAATCTCTTCTTCAATTAATGCGTTGATACCAATCGCATGGCTGGCAGCCAACATCAGACCATCGGTCGGATGCTCAATCTTAGGCCACAACATACCCGGCGTATCAGTCAAAATCATGTTTTTTCCGAGATACAAACGTTGCTGTGTTTTAGTTACCGCAGGCTCATCACCAACGTTGGCAACACGTTTTTTCAGCAAGGCATTCATTAACGTTGACTTACCAACGTTAGGAATACCCATGATCATCATACGTAATGGTTTCGTCGGCACACCACGATGTGGCGCCATTTTTTGGGCAAAACCAGGGACTTTTGCGACATCCGCAGGCTTTTTGCAACTCATCGCGACGGCGAAGACGTCTTTTTGTGCGTTATAAAAATCCAACCATTGCTTGGTCGCGTTGGGATCGGCCAGATCCGCTTTATTTAAAATTTTCAAACATGGACGCTGGCGAAATACGCGCAGTTGTTCCACCATGGGATTGCAACTGGCTTGCGGAATGCGGGCATCCAGCACTTCTATCACCAGATCGGTGTTTTCCATGGTTTCCGCCGCTTTTTTGCGGGCGGCGTTCATGTGGCCGGGGAACCATTGTATGGACATACTTATTCTTCTTTTTTGCTAAATCAAAGCGATATTGTACGGAAGTCTGTCGTGATTGACCCAAAAGTTTGTCTACTACCCCGAAAATTTATTGATTTTGGAACATATCACGCTCATCGTTGACTCGCACCATCTCCAACGACATACAACAAAAATCCGGTCAATGAACTGACCCCATTTAGTTGGACAGTTTAATTGCTATGCTACTAAGGGCTGATTTCTGTATTGCACAGGACTCAGCCCTTTTAATTTCATTTTGATGCGGTCATGATTATAGTATCGAATATAG
>NZ_JBMPPD010000038.1:0-38018 GCF_049339825.1 Undibacterium sp. RuRC25W
TCCCGAACAGGACCGTGAAACGACTCTGCGCCAATGATAGTGCTGCAACCAGTGTGAAAGTAGGTTATCGTCAGGCTCCCCCATGCAACCCCTCTCTACTTACGTAGTGAGGGGTTTTGCTTTTATAAAAGGTATGAACGGCTATTTTTTGTTTGGCTACATTAGTTTGTTAAGCCATACCAAAGAGTTGAAGATTGAATTCTGATTCACAATACTAAGCATTGATGCAGTATTGTGATTCATCAATCTGACGTCATAATAGCATTTAGACCAAGTACAGCATACATGACCAGTGTATGTAATACTCAGTTAGCTGGCGGTTACGCTCGCTCTACAAAGATTCGATTTGATGTGCCCTGCAGAACAACGCGAACACAAAAAATCAGCAAGTTATGCCTGATGACCATAGCGAGTTGGTACCACCCCTTCCCATCCCGAACAGGACCGTGAAACGACTCTGCGCCAATGATAGTGCTGCAACCAGTGTGAAAGTAGGTTATCGTCAAGCTCCCCCATGCAACCCCTCTCTACTTACCTAGTGAGGGGTTTTGCTTTTTATTGGTGCGCCTCGTATGTTAGTGGCGCGATATGTCTGGAATTTTCATTTTATTGGGAGCATTTCTATACACTGTATTAACCGTGAAAAGGTCGCGTCGCTATTATGTAAATTAGATCGATCTGAAAAATGGTTAGAGATCTGGACTAATAAGATGTGATATTGATATGGATCACGCTATGATTGGTAGATAGGAATACGATAGAACTAGCAGGAATTTTCCTCATTTATTCAGGAGTTATTATGCAAGTTGACCATCATCCATTAGCTGTTGATTTTCCAGAATTCAAAGAGCAAATCCATTTACTGAAATCAAATGACGCGCATTTCTCAAAATTGTTTGAAGAATATGGTGTTGCTGATAAGGCTGTTAATCGTGCCGAGAATGGTGTCGAACATCTGAGTGATGCGGCACTAGAAGAACTAAAAAAAGTCCGGATTCACCTGAAAGATCAGTTGTTCCAGTTATTACAGGCAAGTGCTAAGGCATAAACCATACGCTCAGTGGTCGATGATGGCCGCTTTTGCAAAACAGACTAATAGAGAAATAAGCGGACAGTAATGATCCGCTTATTTTTTGTGTCTAGGTGGCCTGAAGACGTCGCGGTCTGCATAAAAGTCGGCATCCTGATCTAACCACCAGCCAGGAATGCCGAGGACTGGTAACGGCGTGTAGTCTCCTGTTGTGAGCGTGAGTGTCTTTAGTATGTCTGACACTGACTCATCAATCTCTCTCAGACCTTCGTCACGTGACCTTGTGAAATGTGCAGATTCAACACGTACTACCCATGTATGAGCTGTAATCGCCTTATAAGGATTGACCAACTTTTCCATGAGTGCGTGCCCAAAGCTCCATACCTTGGCGCAGTGATTAAACTTATCTCGTTGTGTTAAGAATGCAGATTGCCATTCATGTTGACGCAAGGCTGCAATCAATTCGTCGCCTTTTACCGAGTTTTCGACAACAAGTAAGGCCGCATTTTCATCAAAGATGGTTGCGGCGTCGCGTGCTGGACCGCGCGATTTTCCAATTCCTAAGGCCGCGATTTGTGCTGCTTGCAGTGCATTGAGTTGCCGCTTGATTAACGGAAAATTTAACCATACCAGCGCATTAAAAAAATCATGCAGATTTTCTCTGGTTGGCACTTTTCCGGTTGCGCTGATATGCGCTTCATAGGCAGCGCCCTCAGGTAGCTCTTCTTGTGGGATAAACAGCAAAGGCATGCCGAGATGATTTTGTAGCTGATGTTCCTGGGCGAGTTGATTTAGTCTGTCGCGCCAGTCAGGCGCAGCAATCAATTGCTGCGCTGCCGGGCGAACCAGGTCAAACCAAGGGGCAGACCAGTTTATCTGGTCATAAAAACGCATCGACATCGACTTAAACTGCTTGCAGCTTCCAGTGTAATGTCTCACCACTGTTTAATGGCACGATGCTCGCATCAGCGAATGGCAATTCTATTGGCATGGTCCAGTCTTCACGGATCAACTGTACTTTGTCTGTGTTACGTGGTAACTGATAGAAATCCGGACCGTTGAAGCTGGAGAAGGCTTCTAATTTATCCAGTGCATTGGCTTGCTCAAACGCTTGCGCATACAGTTCCATGGCGTGCAGGGCGGTGTAGCATCCTGCGCAACCACACGCTTGTTCTTTGGCACCTTTAGCGTGCGGTGCTGAGTCTGTACCTAGGAAGAAGCGCTTACTATCCGAAATCGCTGCCTTGACCAAGGCTTGACGATGCGTCTCACGTTTCAGGACGGGGAGGCAGTAATAATGCGGGCGGATACCGCCTTTGAAAATTTCATTACGGTTATACAATAAATGATGCGCCGTAATCGTTGCAGCAATCGGACCAGACGATTCTGCCACATAGGTTGCCGCATCGCTGGTGGTAATGTGCTCAAATACCACTTTGAGTTCTGGCATGTCCTTACGCAGTGGTTGCATGACGCGATCAATAAACACCGCTTCACGATCAAACAGATCAATTTCAGGGTCTGTAACTTCACCATGAACTAGGAATGGCAAGCCAACTTCTTGCATGACTTCCAGTGTTTTATAGCAGTTTTTTAAATCAGTCACACCCGCATCAGAGTTAGTGGTGGCACCAGCAGGATAGAGTTTCACTGCGTGAATAAATCCACTGTCCTTCGCACGACGGATCTCGTCTGGTGGTGTGTTATTCGTCAGATACAAAGTCATCAATGGTTCAAACTTCATGCCTGCTGGTAACGCCGCCAGAATACGTTGGCGGTAGGCTGCCGCTTGTTCTGTGGTCGTTACAGGTGGTTTCAAATTCGGCATGACGATCGCGCGGGCAAATTGTGCTGCAGTATGCGGCAAAACGCTCGCCAAGGCTGCGCCGTCGCGTAAATGTAAGTGCCAGTCGTCTGGGCGAGTGATCGTGAGTGATTGCAGGGATGATGTAGACATGATGGCTTTCGGTATCAAATTCTTGGTAGCCGTCATTTTACCTTTCTGTGCGTACCACTGAAAGGATAAAAAAATACTCCCCTTGCGTATTCATTCGCTCACTACATTTCATGCGCATAAAATGAGTCAAAGGTGAACGCTCTTGGGGAGTATGTTTCTTATTTACTATTGGTACTTAAAATTTCAAGCAAAATTGCAGCTAGAAGCCGCCAAACGTGTGTTGGTGCGGTTTCCTACCTCATTAATGAGAGATGATTTTAGCTAGGAAGTCGCGCGCGCGATCTGAGCGGGCATTGGTAAAGAAGTCATCTTTCGGACAGTCTTCAACAATCACGCCTTTATCCATAAATACGATACGGTTGGCGACCTTTTTCGCAAATCCCATTTCATGGGTGACGACCATCATCGTCATGCCTTCTTGTGCCAGACCAACCATCACGTCCAGCACTTCATTAATCATCTCTGGATCAAGCGCTGAGGTTGGTTCATCAAACAGCATCGCAATCGGATCCATCGAGAGTGCGCGTGCGATGGCGACGCGTTGCTGCTGACCACCAGAGAGTTGGCCTGGAAATTTATCTTTTTGGCTCAGTAGCCCAACGCGATCTAAATATTTTAATCCACGTTCGGTGGCCTCGTCCTCGGAGCGGCCTAACACTTTGACTTGTCCCAGCGTTAGGTTCTGGCGGATCGTCAGATGCGGGAACAATTCAAAGTTCTGAAAAACCATCCCAATACGTGCGCGGAGCTTAGATAAATTGGTTTTAGGATCGCCGACAGACACGCCATCAACAATAATGTCGCCCTTTTGGAAAGGTTCTAAACCGTTGACTGTTTTGATCAGGGTCGATTTTCCTGAACCAGAAGGGCCGCAAACGACGACGACTTCACCTTTAGATACTTGCGTACTGCAGTCAGTTAATACCTGAAACTGACCATACCATTTGCTGACGTTATTTAATGTAATCATGTTCTCTCCACATTCTTTAAAGGAGTATTTGCGTAATCGTCGACATTGCTCTTAGCGAATAATCGCGACTTTTTGCTGTAATTTTTTAACTAAGCTAGACAAACTAAAACATAAGATGAAATAGATGACAGCAACGAAGGTATACATTTCAACCAAGCGACCATCGCGGTGAGCGATTGCGTTCGCAGAGCCGACAAAGTCGGGGATACCAAGCACCGAGACCAGCGAGACGTCCTGAAATAAAACGATCGTCTGCGTCAGTAAGATGGGAATCATATTTCTGAAGGCCTGTGGCAAGACGACGTTGGCCATGGTTTGCCAATAGGTCATTCCGATTGCATAGCCTGCTGATATTTGTCCACGTGGGATGGATTGAATACCAGAACGCATGATCTCGCAGTAATAAGCTGCTTCAAACATGATGAAGGTAATCAGGCATGAAGAGAATGCGCCCACCTGTACAGGTTCATTGGCACCAATGATCCATGCACCAATATAAGGCGCCAAGAAATAGAACCAGAAAATGACCAACAGCAGTGGTACTGAGCGGATCAGATTGACGTAAGTGGTTGCGATGACTGAAATCAGACGATTGCTAGATAAACGCATTAGCGCCAGTAGGGTGCCTAGGACAATCCCACCTATCATTGCAACCATGGTCAGTTTGACGGTAAATAGCAATCCTTCAAAAATCAGATGTTGCCAGGTACGTTGAATAACATCAAAGTCAAAAGAGCCTAACATGATCAGTTCCCTTTCACTTTAGCTGAGCCAGAGGTGATAAAACCTGGTACGGCAGTCGCTCTTTCAAGCAGATTGGAAAGCAGAATAGCGATGACAGAGATGCAGAGATAAATAATCGTCACTGCTGTAAATGCTTCAAATACCTGGGCAGAAAATTCTTGCATAGAACGTGCACTTTGCATGAGTTCAACCACAAAAATACTAGAGGCGACAGAACTATTTTTAATGATAGCCGCTACCTCATTGGTGAGTGATGGAATAATAATCCGAAACGCCATGGGCAATAGCACATAGCGATACGTTTGCGGCAAGGTTAATCCCAGTGCTGTACCTGCCATTGACTGTCCACGTGGTAGTGCATTAATCCCCGCCGAGACCTGGACTGCAACACGTGCAGAAGTGAAAAAGCCTAGACTCATCGCTGCCGTGATAAACGCCATGTTAGGCAAGGACTTAAGCCAATCCCCCAACGCTGTCGGAACAACCTCTGGCATGACAAAATACCAGAGAAACATTTGTACGAGTAAAGGGATATTGCGAAATAATTCGACGTAAGCATTGGCAGATTTAGCCATCCATTTGTTCGGCGCTGTTCTCATCGTTCCGATGATCGCGCCTAATACCAAGGCAATCACCCATCCCGCACCGGCCGTTGCCAGCGTCCACTCCATACCAGAGATCAGAGAATCAAAATAGGTGCCGCCACCATCGGGGGCATCCTCCCAGAAAATCTTCCAGTTCCAGTTGTAATTCATGTTCCCTCCTTAACCAACTTCTTTTTGCATATACCTGATGCTTGCTCTTTCATGAGTGTGCACCAAATAAAAGGGGAAGTGAATTCACCCCCCCCATTTTTTTACGAACAATATTGTGCGTATTGACCGAAAACTAAAGCTATCCCTAGGGAACGCTTATTTTTTCTTTTTCAGAATCGCTTTTTGTGCTTCTGGTACCGCTGCATAGGCAGATGGATCACCAGAATCCGTTGGTTTGGCAACCACTGCTTTGAGCTGATCTGACATTGGGATATCTAGCGTAATATTTTTTGGTGGAATTGCTTGTAAGAACCACTTGTTATAAATACGATTAATATCGCCAGATGTCAGCACATTACTAATAGCAGTATCGACCGCTTTTTTGAAAGTTGGGTCGTCTTTGCGCAACATAATGCCGTAAGGTTCTACGGATAATGCTTCTTTGCTAATTTCATATTCTGCAGGTGATTTTGAATTGGCCGCCAATGAAGCGAGCAAAATATCGTCCATCACAAATGCTGCTGCACGGCCTGTTTCAACCATCAGGAATGCTTCTGCGTGATCTTTGGCTGGCAAAATGTTGATGCCCAGATTCTGATCTGCGTTCAGTGTCGTCAGCTGTTTCAGGTTTGATGTACCGGATGTCGAGACGACGACTTTACCGCGGAGATCAGCGAGTGTCTTAATGTGAGACGCTTTTTTTGACAAAATCCGGTTTGCGGTCACAAACGTAGTTGGTGCAAAAGTGACCTGTTTTTGACGTTCAAGATTATTGGTTGTTGAACCACATTCCAAATCGATTGTGCCATTTGCCATTAAAGGAATGCGGGTGGCAGAAGTTACTGGATTGAGTTTCACATTCAATGTACTCAAGCCTAACTGTCGTTGTAGCGAAGTGACAATCTTCATGCAGAGATCGACGGAGTAGCCCTGATACGATTGCTTATCGTCGAGATAAGAAAAAGGAATGGATGAATCACGGACGCCAAGAACGATGGTGCCGCTCTCTTTGATTTTTTTTAATGTACCTGTTTCTTGTGCTTGTACTGCATTCATCATCAGGCCTGCACTTGCCATCAGGACTAAGGCTTTTAATAATTTCATACTATCTCCTAAATTAAACGACCACATGCGCATAACAAAGTGTATCAAAGTATGCCGAAGTTGCATTGATAATTTAAATGAAATGCTGTCATTCAAATATACTGGCGGCATACAATATTCTTAGAGCCGTATTGCTATTACCTTGAAGAAAAATTAATAAAAGGTAATTCAATGAAAGTCTGCCACTTTTCCTAAGCAATTAGTCTGCCACCTTATCACTTGGGAAACGGAGGTTGTCACGTAATAAAAAACTCATTGGCATATTCAGGTTAGCATTATTTGGCGGTATTGGCTTCTTAAACCATTTCTCATACAGTTTGGAGATGTCGCCTTCAGTCATCATACGTGCTAATTCACGGTCCAGAAATTCCTTAAATACAGGATCATCCTTGCGTAGCATGATCGCATAAGGTTCAGTTGAAAGCGCATCGCCAACTACCACAAATTTGTCTGGTGCTTTGTTATTGGCGCGTAAGCCGTATAACAATACGTCGTCCATACTAAACGCATCAGCCTGGAAGTTTTCTATCATTACGAAAGATTCTTTATGATCTGATCCTTCTAATAAGCGTAAATTCAAACCACGCACTTTGTCGCGATCATGCAATAACTTAACGGTTGTTGTACCTTTGGTGGTGACGACTTTTTTATCCTTCAAGTCTGTCCAGTTTTTGATACCAGAATCGGCACGGACGAGCATACGGGTAGAAGCGAAGAAATGCGTAATCGTAAAACTAACTTGTTTGCGTCGTTCAGCATTATTGGTTGTGGAGCCACACTCCAGATCTGCCTTGCCATCAACGATAGTATCAATGCGGTTACTTGAGGTCACTAGCAAATAGTTCACTTTTAGCTGTGACAACTTGAGTTCTTTTTTAATATTCTCGACCAGTTTTTGGCAGATATCCATGGAATAGCCTACTGGTTTTCCGTCGGCTAAATAAGAGAAGGGTAGTGATGACTCGCGGTAAGCGATCGTGATTGTTTGCGTCTCTTTAATATGGCTAAAGGTATCGGCTGCGCATGAAAGTGGAATTCCAACTGCCATCAGGCAAGGAATAACTATCTTCAACCAATTTTCTATGACTTTCATAATGCCTCCGAGTAAGCTAGCTCTGGATGGTAATGATAAACAACACAGTTGTTCAAGGGAAATAGATGAGTCTTGCAAAATTTTGTGTGGCGATTGTGGAATTTCGTTTGTTTTTATAAATATGAAGTTATTTTTTAAATAATTATTGTTCTATTTTTAACTAAATGACGATCAATTACTTTTGATAATGACGCGATTTTAAAAGGTGTTTTTCAACGTTCAGAAAAGGAAAAACGCCCAACCACCAGTGACGAGATGTTAGCTTAGGTGATGGGCGTTACGATGACCAAGACGATTTCAGATATTAACTACGCTGATTAAACATCAACGATGTTGTTTATGGATAGAGGCCGCGTACTTCGCGGGCTTGCAAGACGCGTGAGCAACCAATAATGAACGCCGCAGTACGCAATGAAACTTTCTTATCTTCGGTGACTTGCCATACCGAGTTGAATGCTTCTTTCATGATACGGGTCAGACGTTGATTGATTTCATCTTCACTCCAGAAGTAGCTGGAGAAATCTTGCACCCATTCAAAATAGGATACTGTCACACCACCGGCATTGGCGATCACGTCAGGCACAACCAACACGCCTTTGTCGCGCAAGATATCATCCGCTTCTGGTGTTGTTGGACCATTGGCACCTTCCAGAATGATTTTCGCTTTAATCTGATCTGCGTTCTTGGTCGTAATTTGTTGCTCTAACGCCGCAGGGATCATGATGTCGCAATTGACTGACCAGAATTCGTGGTCAGGCAAGACGGCTTCAATGCCTTCAAAACCTGCAACGCTGCCTTTTGTTGCGACGTGTTCCAATAACTTGGGAACATCCAGACCGTTGGAATGGAAAATCGTGCCGCCGTGATCCTGAACTGCAACAATCTTTGCACCTGCTTCTGCAAATAAACGTGCTGCGATACCACCGACGTTACCGAAACCTTGCACGGCAATTTTTGCACCAGCAACGCTCATGCCACGTTTTGCTGCTGCTTCGGAGCCTACAACAAACACGCCACGGCCAGTTGCTTCACGACGCCCCAGACTACCACCGAGAGAGATAGGCTTACCAGTCACAACGCCAGTGGCAGTGCGCCCCTCGTTCATGGAGTAGGTATCCATCATCCATGCCATTGTTTGTTCGTTTGTGTTGACGTCAGGTGCTGGGATATCTTTGTCTGGTCCGATGATGATGCCGATTTCAGATGTATAGCGACGTGTCATCCGCATCAACTCACCTTTTGACAGCGTTTTTGGATCAACACGGATACCGCCTTTTGCGCCACCGTATGGGACGTTAACTGCGGAGTTTTTGATTGTCATCCATGCGGACAGGGCCATGACTTCGGAGAGTGTTACGTCCTGATGGAAACGTACGCCACCTTTACCAGGGCCGCGTGACGTATTGTGCTGAACGCGATAGCCTTCAAAATGAGCAATCGTACCGTCGTCGCGCTCGATAGGCACGTCAACAACCAGAATACGCTTCGGACGTTTGAGGGTTTCAACCCAACGTGACAGGTTGCCAAGATAAGGGGTAACGCGATCAATTTGCTCGAGGTAAACGGACCAAGGACCGGTCTCTGTCGGGGTAAGATAGGACGGGATCTGGTGTTGGCTGGACATGGTATCTCCGGTAATAATGGCAAAAAAGACAAATAAATGACTTATTTTGGTGCGTTAATTTAAAAACTGCACTAAAAAGGTGAGGCATAGTAGTCTTTTCTACCAATATTCAGCCAATGCTTTGTTTGCATTAATCTATGCGTGAAATGCATAACCTTGAGATGAACTGTAGGCTATAGAAAGATTTCAAGATTGTATCGTTACTTAAGGACCAGTCGTTTCAAGTCGAGGCCATCGATTTTTTTGATGTTTTTTAATTTCTGTTGCTTGTAGTTGCGACAGATAATCCCACAGCCGCGACACAATCATTTTCCCGGGGCGCTGTAATGATGGGCGTTCGCGATAGAGCCTGATTTCCATGTTGACTTCCCACGCGCCACTGCCATCATCCGCCCGCGCCAACTGTTTTTGCTTGAGTTCACGGGTCACTGCGGACTCAGGTAAAAATGCGATGCCACGACCTTCTAATGCCATCATTTTTAACCCTTCTGCCATGTCGGTCTCGTAGCATTTTTCTAGGTGCAAAGGTGTACGTGCATCGTTCAAAATGAGATCAACCATCCGGCCTAGATAGGCATTGTTGGCATAGGCTAAAAATGGTAAGGGCTGATCGCTGTTTCCAGGCAAGACAAATTCCGGATCACCGTGTTTATCGCAGCGCGTGTACGCACGTAATGCCTCATTGCCCATGCTGATCATGTCGTATTGGCTGGCGTCAAGCAATAAGGGCTGGCGCGGATGGTGATAGCACAACATTAAATCGCAACCACCTTCAACTAGCGTCATGACAGCATCATGGACGTTCAAGGCTAATAGGCGACTATTGATCTCACCGAATGCTGATTCAAGACCCGTAATCCAGCGCGGAACATAAGTGAGAGAGAGCGTGTGTGGAACCGCAAAATCAATCGTGGTCTGGGTGGTGGTTCGCTTTCCACGTAATAACGCTCGGGCATTGTTGATTTGACCAAGCATGGCGATAGCTTGTTCATAAAAAACTTCACCTGCATAGGTTAAGCGCGTTGGGTAGGAAGTGCGGTCGATCAGATCACTCCCTAGCCAGGCTTCTAAGGATTGAATCCGGCGCGAAAATGCTGGTTGCGTAACATGACGCAACTCAGCTGAACGACTGAAACTTTTGGTTTCTGCCAGCGATACAAAATCTTCTAACCACTTTGTTTCCATTTATACCCCCGCTACATCAACCGTCATATTGTCAGCACCGCTGTTGTCGCTTATGTCAGAGACACCACTTTGCTGACGTTCCCACATTTGCGTATAGGACCCTTGCAGATTGAGTAACTCCTGATGAGTGCCACGCTCGATAATTCTACCTTTGTCCATCACCAGAATCTGATGTGCATCGACGATGGTAGAGAGGCGGTGTGCGATGACTAGGCTGGTGCGGCTGCGGGCGATTTCTTTTAATTGCGCTTGTATCATTTGCTCAGAGCGTGAATCCAACGCTGACGTTGCTTCATCAAAAATCATAATAGCTGGATTTTTAAGCAAAGTACGCGCAATGGCGACGCGTTGTTTTTCACCACCAGATAACTTCAGACCGCGCTCGCCGACCATGGATTGATAACCGTCTGGCAGTGACTCAATGAAATCATGAATGTACGCTGCTTTGGCGACAGCAATAATTTCGTCTTTACTCGCTCCCGGTTTGCCATAGCCAATGTTGTATTCGATGGTGTCGTTAAACAAGACAGTATCCTGCGGCACGATACCAATCGCCGCCCTTACAGATGCCTGTTTTACCTGACGTAAATCCTGGCCGTCGATGCTAATTGTTCCCGCTTGGATGTCATAAAAACGGAACAACAAACGGGATAAAGTTGACTTGCCTGATCCGCTATGACCGACCACGGCCGTTGTGGTTCCAGCGGCAATCGTGAAGTCAACATCAAACAAAATTTGCCGTTTACTTTCGTAGCTAAAGTCGACATGGTTAAAGACAATCTCACCCCCCTCAAGATGCTTGATGACGAGCGATTTTGCACCGATGGGATCAGCAATTTCTTGATTCTGGTCGAGCAGAGAAAACAGTTTTTCCATATCCGCCAGACTTTGCTTGATTTCACGATAAAGCACACCAAGAAAATTGAGTGGCACATACAATTGCAGCATAAAAGAATTGACCAGAACGAGATCACCAATCGTCATGGTGCCATTGATGACGCCAAGGGTTGCACGCCATAAAATTAAAGTAACGGCGGTGGCAATAATGCTGGACTGCCCCATGTTTAATAACGATAGGCTACTTTGAGATTTGACGGCTGCCGTTTCGTAATGTTGGAGACCCTGATCGTAGCGTTGTGCTTCGTATTCTTCGTTACTAAAATATTTGACGGTCTCGTAATTGAGTAAAGAATCGATCGCTTTGCTGCTGGCTTTAGAATCAAGTTCATTCATCGTCCGTCTGAAATGGGTACGCCATTCAGTGACAGAAATGGTGAATACGATATAGGTGCTGAGAGCAACAAAGGTAATAATACTGAACCATTTATCGTAATGAGTGCTCAGGTAAATTAACACCAACGTGATTTCCAATAGCGTTGGAAGAATGCTAAATAAAGCATAAGACACCAACGATGAAACAGCGCGCGTACCACGTTCAATATCACGAGTCACACCGCCAGTCTGACGGTTTAAGTGAAAACGTAAAGATAACGAATGTAAGTGGCGAAATACCTTCAGGGCAATTGTTCGTACGGCTCTTTGTGTTACTTTGGCAAAGATGAATTCTCGCAATTCGGTAAATATCGTCGTTGATAGCCTTAAAGCGCCATAAGCGATGATGAGGCTTATTGGCAATACCACCATTGCGGAAGGATGGCTTGGGGTGACCGTCAAGTTGTCGACCAGTTTCTTTAGTACCAGTGGCACACCGACAAGCGCGAGTTTGGCGCCAACGAGAAGTGAGATAGCCAGCAATACCCGTAACTTGTAGGCCCACAGATAGGGCAGTAGCGTTTTGATCGTCGCCCAGTCGCTGCGTTGTGAAGTGGCAGACGCTACTGAAGCGAACTTGTTGGTCGTGTTGTCTCGGTGATTACGCATCCTGAGAGTCTTTCGTCGATTTGGTTTATGATTTCAGCCCTGCAATCGCTAGCAATAGTCGTCTTGCCAGTGTCATCGAGGGACAAAACACAAAAGCAGCCAGTATTGACTGGTGATAGCTGGTCGCTTTACATTGGCATTATGCGCAAGTTTTTTTGCGCTAAGCTGTAGATTGTAACCTCTTGCCACGCCAACGGTGCATTGCCTATCGTGATTGTTGCGGGTTACTTTTTTGCTGGACAGATACAGGAATGATTATTGTTGGCTTTTTTATTTAATCCCCGCGCCAACGATGTTAAACAGTTTCCTAAAGATTGATTATTTATTGTTTTAGAAAGATCACAATGTCAAACCAAGTACAAACCACACTCCCTCCTCACATGCCCACTTTGCGTGTGATGCCAATGCCTTCTGATGCCAATGTGCATGGTGATGTGTTTGGTGGATGGATTATGGCGCAGGTTGATATTGCGGGTGCTATTCCTGCCGCACGCCGTGCAAATGGTCGTGTCGCGACGATTGCTGTGAATTCATTCTTGTTTAAACAACCGGTGTTTGTTGGCGACTTACTGTCATTTTATGCTGAAGTGGTGAAGGTAGGTAATACCTCGATTACGATTTCCGTTGAAGTGTACGCAGAGCGTAATCGCTTACAAGCGACCACCGTGAAAGTTACCGAAGCAACACTGACATATGTAGCGACTGGTGACGATCGTAAACCACGTCAGATCCCACCGATAGAGGTTATCGCTTCCGGTAACTGAGATGTGGTCACGTCGTCATTTTTTGGAACGCGGTCTACAATTAGGCTCGCTGGCGGCGCTGGTGCAGGCTTTACCAGCATATGCTGCCGATAAGATATCCGGCGGAAATCCCTCCTATCCTTTTACTCTGGGTGTCGCATCGGGATCGCCGCGTCAGGATAGCGTGGTGTTGTGGACGCGTTTATTACCTGGTCAGTTAAATTCTCTGTTGTTGCCCCCTGTGCCTTATAAAGTCCGTTGGGAGTTGGCTGAGGATGAGGCATTTAAGCGTATCGTCAGTAAAGGCGAAGCGTTCGCCTTACCTGAGTTGGCGCATAGTGTTCATGTTGATGTGACCGACTTACGTCCCGATCGCTGGTATTGGTATCGATTTATGTTGGGCGATGCAGTGAGTCCACGCGGTCGTACCCGCACGGCACCAGCCTTGGATACGCAAGGCAGTAGCCTGAAGTTAGCTGTGGCTTCTTGCCAGCACTGGGAATTTGGTGAGTACGCAGCGCATCATCATATTGCACAAGCCGCCCCAGATCTGGTCGCGTTTCTGGGCGATTATATTTACGAATGGGGACCGTACGACAACAAGCACCCTGTGCGACCACGTCGTCGTGATATCGAAAGTTTTTCACTGGATGAATACCGAGCAAGATATGCGCAGTATAAAACTGATCCATTCTTACAAGAAGCACATCACGCAGCACCGTGGATTGTGACCTGGGATGATCACGAAGTGAGTAATGATTATGGTAACGACCGCGATGAGCGTCTCGATCCCCATTTTATTCAACGTCGGGCCGCCGCTTATCAAGCGTTTTATGAACATATGCCGGTACGGCTTCAACAAGTAACCACGACCCCAGAACAATTTGCACATATGCGGATTTACGATCGCTATGACTGGGGACGACTGGCACGTTTCCATGTCGTTGATGACAGGCAGTATCGTTCTTATCAACCTTGTGTTAAAGCCGGGCAAGGGGGCTCCAGTATTGTTAGTCGTGCGGAGTGTAGTGATTTACGGGACTCAACTCGTACCTTACTGGGAACGGAACAAGAGCAATGGCTGTCACGCGGTCTTGCCACCTCTCAGACGAAATGGAATATTTTGACGCAGCAAACCCTCATGGCACAGTGCGATGTCGGTGCGGATTTTCATACACCAGAAGCCAAATTTTGGACTGACGGATGGGATGGTTGTCCTGCAGGAAGACAACGTTTATTTGATGATATTCAAAAATATCAACCTTCTAATCCTGTGGTAATTTCAGGCGACGTACATACTTTTTATGCAGCGAATCTGAAGCGTAATTTTGATGAAAAAGCGTCTGCTGGCAATCCGGTGATTGCGACTGAATTTTGTGGGACATCCATTACCTCGAATTCACGACCGCAAGAAAGTACAGATCAAATTCTTGCGCGAAATCGACACATTAAGTATGGTCGTAGTGATAAGCGTGGCTATATGTTAATGGAAATTTCTGAGAAGAAAATGTTGACGCATTTTGTGGCGCTGGATGATGTGCTGAAAGCTGATTCTGGAATAACGACGTTGCAGAGTTTCGTGGTTGAAGATGGAAAAACAGGCGTAGTGAAAGCTTGATGTTGAAGCTATTTTGATGCTCTGGATTCTCCGTACAGACGGAGAATCCAACATGCTCAGGCGGGAGCCTGAGTTATTTAATTAAGCAGTTTTTTTCTCGTCACGTAATTCACGGCGCAAGATTTTTCCCACATTGGTTTTTGGCAAATCCATACGGAATTCAATGTACTTTGGTTTTTTGTAGGCTGTGAATTGTTCTTTGCAATAATCCATAAGCTGATCCACTGTCAGGTTTGGATCTTTACGCACCACAAATAATTTTACTGCTTCACCGGAATTGGCATCTGGTACACCTATACAAGCACATTCCAGAACCCCAGGATGAAGAGCGACGACGCCTTCGATTTCGTTTGGATACACGTTAAAGCCCGACACCAGAATCATGTCTTTTTTACGATCGACAATGGTTGTATAGCCGCGGAAATCCATGATGCCAACGTCGCCAGTTTTAAAGAAACCATCGGGCGTCATTACTTTCGCAGTTTCATCAGGACGGTTCCAATAGCCGACCATCACTTGCGGGCCGCGAATGGCAATTTCTCCTGGATGACCAAGTGGTACAGGATTACCGTCATCATCCAGAATCAAAATTTCTGTTGATGGAATTGGCATGCCGATGGTGCCGGAGAACTCTTTGGTATTAGCAAGATTGGCTGTGGCAACGGGCGAAGTTTCAGATAATCCGTAACCTTCTGCGATGGCGCAGCCCGTCACTTTGAGCCATTTATCCGCAACAGCTTTTTGTACCGCCATGCCACCACCACTGCAAATTTCGTAGCCCGAGAAATCTAGCTTCGCAAAGTCAGGATTGTTTAATAAACCGTTGTACAAGGTATTCACAGCAGGGAAAATATTGACCTTGTAGTTGCTCAGTTCTTTAATAAAACCCGGGATATCGCGTGGATTTGGAATCAGCAAATTCATTGCGCCAATACGTGTGCCGAGTAAGCTACAAACGGTGAGCGCAAAAATATGGTACAGCGGCAAGGCGCAGACAATGACCTTTGGTTCGTTTTCGTGGCCAGACATACTCGGCGACAGCCATGCGTCATTCTGCAAGACGTTAGCAACGACGTTTCTATGCGTCAGTGTCGCACCTTTGGAGACGCCTGTTGTTCCGCCAGTATATTGCAGGAAGGCGACATCGCTATGGTTGATCTCGACGGGTTTGAACGTTAATTGACGTCCTTCAGAGACAACTTTATTGAAACGAATTGCTGTCGGCAGTGTAAAGTCAGGGACCATTTTTTTGACTTTGCGAACCACAAGGTTCACTAGCGTACCTTTGAGTCCACCCAGTAAATCACCCATGCTAGCAACAACGATATGCTTGACATGAACTTTTCCAATGACTTGCTCCAGCGTCGTCGCAAAATTTTCTAGAATAAAAATAGCCTCTGCGCCGGAATCTTTGAGTTGATGCTCTAATTCACGGGGTGTATAGAGTGGATTGACATTCACTACGCTGTAACCCGCACGCAGAATCGCTGCCATAACAACTGGATATTGCAATACGTTCGGCATCATGATGGCAACGCGCGCGCCTTGCTTGAGACCGCGGCTTTGCAGCCAAGCAGCAACTTGACGTGACATAGCGTCAAGTTCGCCATATGTCATGAATTTACCCATGCAGGCATAGGCATTCCGTGCAGCAAATTTTTTGAATGCTTCCTCCAGCAACTGCACCAATGACTGATACTGCGTGACATCGATTTCCGCAGGCATATCTGCTGGGTAGGATTTCAGCCAAAACTTATCCATAAATTTCCTTGTCTCTGATTGTTATTCTGTGTTTAGGTGCATTTTGCCAACATGATACTGAAAAAAAGCATGGTCGTACTTTTTAATGATGGTCAACTCCCAGCACCTGATGCTATCGCCTAAATGTTTCCGGTGCAAGCGTTTTGACAGTAAATTGACCCTAGTGTTGAGCTAAGGCAAGTTCTGGAATAGGTGCAGAAACGGTCGAAAAGTAACAACGACAACGCGTTGCTGGTCAGCAGAAAGGCCCGATTAGCTACTCAAATTTGTTGCATTCTGCGACAATAGCGACCCGCACCAGAACAGAATTACTCAGGTGGAGGTGATGCCATTTTTATCCGACGGCGAAGGTAGCGATGAGTAGAATGCCGCCGATAGATCGCATTTTTCTCTCTTTCAATGGATGGTCGATGCTCCCTGGGTAGTGTTTCCCTCAAAGAATTGAAGTAATTAAGAAAATTTCTTATTGTGACCGTACTCTCTCGGTGAAAGATCAGATGACAGGCATCAAAAAAAATATCGCATACATGATGCTGGTACAAGGAGTCACTTATCTCGCGCCACTCGTGACCTTGCCGTATCTCACGCGGGTATTGGGGAATGAGACCTATGGCAATTTTGGCTTTATTCAGGCCATCGTACAATATTTTGTATTAGTTACTGATTATGGTTTTGGGATTACCGCTACGCGCCTGATTGCAATTCATCGGGATGACAAACCGAATATATCCTCGGTGGTAGTCAATACGATTGCCGTTAAACTGGCGCTGGCGCTGCTGTCTGGCATTATCTCTGCAGGGTTGTGTGTTATTTTTCCTCAACTGACTCAGCATCTTGATGTACTGCTGGCGTGCTTTATCGGTGTGCTAGGCAATGCGCTGTTTCCGACGTGGATGTTTCAGGGACTGGAACGCATGCGTGCACTTGCCGTGATTATTTGTCTGTCGCGATTATTGCCTTTACCTTTTTTCTTTTTATGGGTACATCAATCGTCTGACGTTGTGACTGCCGCAGCATTACAAAATATTCCTGGGATGATCGCGGCCTTATTTTCTTTTTATTATGCATATCAGCAGCGTTTTATTGGTTTTTCGCCAGTCAGCTTAATGCGTATGAAACATATGCTGAGCGAGGGGTGGGCCGTATTTCTGTCGAACATGTCGACCAGCTTTTACACGACAGTCAACGGTATTCTGATTGGTATGTTTGCGGGCCCTGAACAGGCTGCTTTTTTTTATGCGACGGATAAGTTGCGTCTTGCCGCACAAGGGCTGATACAACCTATTGCCTCGGTGTTCTTTCCTCGGGTGGTGGTTTTGCATGAAAAGAACGATCAGTCGGCGCTGTCTCATGTGATTAAAAAAGGGGGCTTATTCTTGATCAGTATGGAGCTGGTATGTGGGCTGGTGATGTTTTTCGGCGCTGATATGATTGCGTTGCATTACCTCGGTGCAGGGTTCGCACCTGCCGCGCTTTATTTACGCTCGCTGGCTTTTCTGCCTGTTGTTATTGCGGTAGCGACGATCCTGTCGCAATGGCGCTTTCAGGCAGTAGGGCAGAGCGTGATTTTGAGTAAAATTTATTTGATTGCAGGCCCTCTGCATGCATTGTATGCGACTTACCTGACCTATCAATACCATACCTATGGCCTGATCGTCAGTTTGTACCTGACTGAAATTGGCATTACGGCAGCGATGGTGATCCTGCTGAAGAAAAAAAATATTGCTGTGTACTGAACTACATCATTTTCAGTCATTTTCAGGATACAGCCCAACTCATCTTATTGATTTACAGAAAAGTTTATTCATTATGCCGACGATTGATATTGCTCTTGCAGCTTATAACGGGGAAAAATACATCGCTGATCAGCTCCAGTCGATCCTTTCTTGCAAAATTAGTAGAGAGGGATTTGTACTCGGCAATATCATCGTCTCAGACAACATGTCGACCGACAGGACACCAGAGATCGTCAAAAATTTATCGCAGACTTATCCCAATATTAAGTATTTATCCAATGAAAAGCGGGGTGTGATGAATAATTTTAATTTTGCTATTCAGAATACGACGGCAGATTATGTGATGCTGTCTGATCAAGATGATATCTGGTTAGAAAATAAAATTGATTTATCAGTGGCCAAGTTGCTTGAGTTGGAAGCTGGAAGTGGCAAGGAGAATCCACTACTTGTCTTTACGGATTTACGTGTGGTGGATAGCCAGCTCAATACGATTCATCCGTCTTTTTTTGCGTATCAAAAAGTTAAAGTCGATGGTTATCGCTACCCGAAAAATATTTTTCTTTCCAACGTCGCACCGGGTTGTACGATGCTGATCAACCGAGCGTTGATACGAAAAGCATTACCAGTGCCAGTTGGCGCGATTATGCACGACTATTGGTTAATTCTTGTTGCTAGTTCTTTTGGTCAAGTGGGACATGTGCTGGAGCAGACGATGTTGTACCGGCAGCACGAAAATAATCAGATTGGTGCGAAAACACGGCGTTATCGCGATATGTTTTTGTCGCCGCGTCAAAAATTTAATGAAGCGCGCAGTAGCCTTGAAAATGCCGGCACCCAGGCAAAGGCCTTCCTTGTTAGTTACCCAGATACTCCTGCCACATGTTTTGATGCGATCCATTATCTGACGGAATTCAAGCAGATGTCACGCTTTAGACGAGTGCAGGGGCTGTACAAAAAAGAGATTGAAAACCGCACCTTTTTTGGCACGGTGATTTTGTACATGCTAGCGCTTGTTCTGCCTCGCAGGCATTGAGGCTGCAATGCGTCTGCTATGAGGGGGCATCATGCATAATCAGGGTAATAAATCTTCCTTTTGTCCTAAACGATGTCCAGGGTTTCTCGCCTCTAGCGCTAGCAGTGCTGCAGAATGATCCGCAGATGGCTGGTGGGTCAGTAGCTCTGCAAAGACGTCCGCAACCTGTTGGGTAAGTGGGAGTTCAAGCCCCGCATGGTGTGCCGCGTCAAGAATATTGCGCATATCCTTTGCTTGAGATTTGACTTGTCCTCCGGGGATAAAAGTTCGGTCTAACATGCGTTGACCGTGGACCTCTAAGATCCGGCTTTCCGCAAATCCACCACGGAGTGCCTGCCGGACTGCGGACGGATCGGCACCGCCGGCTTGTGCTAATAGCAGTGCTTCAGCGACGATATTAATCGTGCCGCCAACAATGAGCTGATTGCAGAGCTTTGCCAGTTGTCCTGTTCCAGGACCACCGACGTGGGTGGGATGACCTAAGACGGATAATAGTTGTCTGATTGCCGCAAAACTGGCTTCATTCGCGCCAGCCATAATCGCCAACTGACCGCTTTGCGCACCAATCACCCCGCCGGAGACCGGCGCATCGACAAAGGCTACCCCTTGCTTTTCGAGAAGGGTATGAAATTTCTGTGCCTCCGATTGCTTGGTTGAACTCATATCAACCACGATACTACCGGCTTTGAGCGCTGGTAGGATCTGCATCAGGACGTCTTCGACAACGGGGCCCGAATCCAGCATGGTAATGATGATATCTGCTGACCATTGATCACTTTGTACCGCTGAACTTGCTGACGCTGCGATACGTGCACCGATTGCTGCAAGGGGGCTTGCTTTGGCAATCGTACGGTTCCAGACGCTGACAGGATAAGCCGCTTGCAATAAACGGGTAGCCATGGGTAGTCCCATGAGTCCTAGGCCTAAAAAGGCGATATGTTCTTTATTTTGCATGGCAAATGTTGTTGGAAGATCTCATTCTTATGATAACGCTTTTCAAATAAAGGCGTCCCGTTTTCGAACATCGGTTTTATGTTATTCTTTGAGACTGCCGTATTGACAATGTGTAGACCAAATATATGAAAATCTTAAATAAACAGCTTCTTTTAGTGTGTCTTGGCATGGCGCTTGTCCATACAAGTGCATCCGCGATTGATTCCGTGTCGGGTGAAGTGGCTACGGGTAACCGTTCGCAATTCGTCAGAGCTGGTGCGCAGTGGAATTGGGACAATGAATGGTATAAGTCGAACGGTACTTTCATTGGTGGTTACTGGGATGCTACGCTGACCGAATGGCGTAATAATGCCTACAAGGGCGTACCCGGCGACACGCAGAACATCACCGACATCGGCATTACCCCCGTATTCCGTTTCCAGAACGATAGCCGTAAAGGCTTGTACGGTGAAGCAGCCATTGGTCTTCATCTGTTTTCACACATTTACAGCAATAACAATCGCCAGTTTTCAACAGCATTCCAGTTTGGGGATCACTTGGGCGTTGGCTATGTGTTTAACAATGGTTGGGATCTGGCTTTGAAAGTACAGCATTTTTCTAACGGCGCGATTAAACATCCGAATCCAGGTGCGAATTTGGTAGTTATTAAAGTAGGACACAGCTTCTAATTGACATGGCGCAATCAGGTACGATTGCTGTCATTTGACGGGGTGAAATAAAAAAGGAGCCGAGGCTCCCTTTTTATTTCATCATTGACTCAATTACTGTTCACGAATCCAGATTTGTGAACGACCAAAAAACGGTGTGCCGATATAGCCGCGGACATTCAGTTTTTTGTAATTTTCAACGGGCGTGATTTTGCTGCTGTAAAGTTTCCCGTCGCCCGGATCTAGAATTTTCCCGCCGGAGTATTCGTTACCATCTTTTTTAAGCCCAAATAAAATGGTCATGCCAATAATGGGTTGATCTTTATTGACGCCTTCGCATTTGTCGCATTTAGGATTTTTATCGGCGTCACCATCAAGAAACAATCGTTCGATTTTCCCTTGCAATTCGCCAGCTGATTCAGTAATGCGAATCATTGCTTTGGGCTTGCCAGTTTTGTCGTCAATGTTTTTCCACAGACCTACAGGGGAATCTTCCGCGTGGGCAAGAGGCGCCATTGCAATGGCTAAAAGGATGGCAATAAGCCCAGTTTTTTTCATGGTGTCTCCGATGCGATTGTCGTTTGTTCTGTCGTTTTGTTTTTTCATAGACCCACGTCGTTTATAGAAATAAATTGAAGCGAGTGCTACGTCATGAAAATTAATTGTACGTGGTGAAGTGAATCACCACGTACAAAATATTAGAGCAAGTACTTTAACAACGGATGACGAGCCAGATCAGGCGGTCGGCAATTTGGAGAATTGCTCGCGTAATTTAGCGAGGGTTGCTGAGAAATTGGCCATTCTTTCCTTCTCTTGTGCGACAACCGCAACTGGCGCACGAGCGACGAAGCTCTCATTACTGAGTTTGACTTCTGCTTTGGCGATCTCTGTCTCCAGACGAGTGATTTCCTTAGATAACCGTTCGCGTTCGGCAGCAACGTCGATTTCAACTTTCAGCATGAGTTTTGACTCGCCAACGATAGAAACCGGTGCCGGAGATTCTGGCAGGCTGTCTACGACATCAACTTCAGACAGTTTTGCCAACGCTTGCAGGTAAGGTGCGAACGATTGCAGGCGTGCTTTGTCTTCTGCATTTGCCGCTTGCAATAACAGTGGCACGCGTAATGCAGGAGACAATTGCATTTCACCACGCAGATTACGGCAGGCATCGGTCATCGCTTTTAATGCATGCATCCACGCTTCTGCGGACTCATCGACATTGGCTGCTACAAACAATGGATATGGCTGCACCATAATAGAGTCGCCAGCAGGATTCAATTGTTTACCAGCCAGTGGCGCTACGGTTTGCCATAATGCTTCTGTCACAAACGGAATAATTGGATGTGCCAGGCGCAGAATCGCCTCTAATACACGTAATAATGTGCGGCGGGTTGCACGTTGCTGCGCCTCGGTGCCTTGCTGAACCTGGACTTTGGATACTTCCAGATACCAGTCGCAATATTCATCCCACACAAACTTGTAGATAGCGGACGCAATATTGTCGAAACGGAATTCATTAAATCCTTTCTCAATGTCAGCTTCGGCACGTTGCAAGGCAGAGATGATCCATTTATCTGCTTTGGAATAATCTAAATCCGCATCAGTGATATCAGCGCCAAATCCGCAATCTTTGCCTTCAGTGTTCATGAGCACAAAGCGGGTTGCATTCCATAATTTATTGCAGAAATTACGGTAGCCTTCGCAACGTGCCAGATCGAAGTTAATGTTGCGGCCCAAGGACGCATAACTCGCCATCGTAAAGCGGATAGCATCTGTACCATAAGCTTGAATACCTTCTGCAAACTCTTTACGGGTGGCTTTTTCAATCGCCGTAGCCTGTTTCGGATTCATCAACCCGGCCGTCCGTTTAGCGACTAAATCATCCACCTTGATGCCATCGATGAGATCGATAGGGTCGAGTGTATTGCCCTTAGATTTGGACATTTTCTGACCACTGGAATCACGTACCAGACCATGTACATACACAGTATTGAATGGAATCTTTCCGGTGAAGTGGGTGGTCATCATCACCATCCGTGCGACCCAGAAGAAAATAATATCAAAACCAGTGACCAGTACTGAAGTAGGCAGGAAGTGCTTCATGTCTGGTGTTTCTTCAGGCCAGCCCATGGTAGAGAAAGGGACTAACGCTGACGAGAACCACGTGTCAAGCACGTCATCATCACGCTTTAATGCGCCCGTGTAGCCAGCCGCTGCTGCTTTGGCTTTGGCTTCGGCTTCATTGCGAGCCACAAAGATTTCGCCATTGTCGCCATACCATGCCGGAATCTGATGTCCCCACCATAACTGGCGTGAAATACACCAGTCTTGGATGTTGTTGAGCCATTGGTTGTAGGTCGTGGTCCAGTTCTCTGGTACGAACTTGATTTCACCGGAGGTAACTTTTTCTAAAGCAACTTCAGCGATAGATTTGCCAGGGAAGTGTGTTCCTTCTGGTGCTGGCTTACTCATCGCCATGAACCATTGATCAGTCAGCATTGGCTCGATGATCACGTTTGTGCGATCGCCACGTGGCACCATCAATTTATGTGGTTTGACTTCAGCCAATAAGCCTTGCGCGTCAAGATCGGCGACGATTTGTTTGCGGGCGACGAAACGGTCCATGCCTTGATAGACAACTGGTGCGTTCTCGTTGATTTTTGCATCCAGCGTCATGATACAGATCATCTCTAACTGATGACGCTGACCCACGGCATAATCGTTGAGATCATGCGCTGGTGTAATTTTGACGCAGCCAGTACCGAATTCTTTATCGACATAACTGTCGGCAATGATAGGAATTTCACGATCTGTTAGTGGCAGTTTGAGCATTTTGCCAACCAGATGGATATAACGTTCATCCGTCGGGTCAACTGCCACAGCGACGTCACCTAGCAGGGTTTCGGGGCGGGTCGTTGCTACTGTCAAATGACCGCTGCCATCCGCAAACGGATAGCGGATATGCCACATAAAGCCATCTTCTTCTTCAGAGACGACTTCCAGATCGGACACAGCGGTACCTAATACCGGATCCCAGTTAACCAGACGCTTGCCGCGGTAGATCAGCCCCTGTTCAACCAGACGTACAAATACTTCTGTTACTGTCTTGGAGCGTTCCGCATCCATCGTGAAATATTCACGATCCCAGTCAGCAGACGCACCCAGACGGCGCATCTGACCAGTGATGGTGGAACCTGATTTTTCTTTCCATTCCCAGACTTTTTCTAAGAATTTTTCACGTCCGAGGTCATGGCGCGAAATTTTCTGCGCATCCAGTTGACGTTCAACAACGATCTGTGTTGCGATACCAGCATGATCCGTTCCTGGAATCCAGGCCGTATTATGTCCACGCATGCGGTAGTAACGTGTCAATCCATCCATAATGGTCTGGTTGAATGCATGCCCCATGTGCAAGGTGCCGGTCACGTTCGGTGGCGGTAACAAAATAGAAAATGACGGTTTGCCATCGTCCATACTGGCTGCGAAATAGCCGCGTTGCTCCCATTCAGAGCGCCAATGTTGTTCGATTTCTGCTGGTTCGAAAGACTTCGCTAATTCCATGATGATCTGTTGGTTATGTGCTAAACCGTTGATTATAAATGACTGTGGAGGAGTTGATGCCGTAATCGGCAGGGATTTTCCGTAAAAAATAAATATGTTTATGGAACTTTAACGACTTTTTTAAATAAAAATCTTGTTTTTACTTGTCAAGTTTTTCTCATTTTCACCTATAGTGTTGGACATGCAGTACCTATTGATTTCCATGTTTTGATGACTAAATTGATACCTATGGTTAACAAAAAATTGCAGATACTCTTGTATTTTTCGATCTATTCGCTCTTGGGTATTATGCTTGGTGGACATGTCGTTTTTGCCGATGAGACGACGGATCTTGCGCAAGTTGTTAGTATTCAAACCATAGGAGATAGCAATAACACAGAGGCGCTGAATCGTTTGCTGGCGCTCAAGCAAACTCAAACTTCTTCAACCCCGATACGCGTACGCCTCGAAACCCTCAAAGTGCTGGCTGATCTTTACTATGATGCTAGCCAAATCACATCTAGTACGGCCACGGTGCACGAATTATTATCGCTCGCGACAGCCGAAAAAGACGCGACTGGGATTGCCATTGCTGAGATCATGTCGGTGAACCAATTGATTGACAGTGGTAAACCGCAGGAAGGGCTCAATAAACTCCAAGCAATTAGTGAAAACCTTCCGTCCGATGCGGCAATAGAAGTCCGAATGCGTCTTGAACATGCGTTCGGTTTTGTCAATCACCTGCTGGGTAATTTCGATACGTCGTTGAGATACATGCTGGAGGCATTGAAACTCAGTGATGATTTGCCAACACGTAAGGTGCAAAATCGTCTAATTATGCTTGATGCTATCGCTAGGGTTTATATCAGTATGAAAGATCCGGCAAAGGCACTGTCAACCGTGGTCGACGCATTGGATATTTCACCTCTTGCGCAGGCCCCCAAGATCCTTGCATCGCTCAGCAACAGCCAGGGTGTTGCTTATTCCTTCCTAGGACAACATGATAAATCAATTGAAGCCTATAAACGTGCATTAAAGATATCGCATGATACGGGTATGGCAACAAATGAAATGAGTTGTCTGATCAATATCAGCGATCACTACTTGATCTTAAATCAATATAAGCAAGCGGAGACGTACGCAAGGCAAGCTCTCGAGCGTGCAGAACGTGTAGCGGACAAATCAACGATCGACCTTGCCAGAGTGAATCTGGGGTTTGCTCTGGTCGGGCTAGGTAAAATGAGTCAGGGTGTGGAGTTAGTGAACGCCGCGATTCACGATTTGATGGAGTCTGGTCAGAAAACGGATGCCGAGGATATTATTGCTGAACTTGCCAATGCCTATGAGCGCGCCGGAATGTTCAAAGAGGCATTAGCAACGCTGCGTCAACAACAACAACTCAATAGCGAATTATTCAGCGCCGAACGGTCTAAAGCGGTTGCTACATTACAAGAGCAATTTAATGCCAAGCAAAAACAAAAACAGATCGAGTTACTAGCGAAAGACAATGCGCTGAAAGACGCACACATCCGTAATCACCGATTACAGCAAGCGATTACCTTGCTTGGTGCAACTGTCACGGTCATGGTGGGTATGTTTATTTTCTTGTTATATCGTCGTGGACAGCGAGTCAATAAGCAGTTGCGCGAAGCGAATGCCCAACTGGAATTCCATGCCGTTCACGACCCGCTGACAGGCTTGTATAACCGTCGCTCCTTTGTCGAAAGGATGCATTTGCGCACAGCAGAAATCGAGGCCGAGCGGCGGGAAGTGCGTGACGGCAACCCCGATTGTCTGATTCTGCTCGACATTGACCATTTTAAGCAGATCAATGACACTTGGGGACATGCCGCTGGCGATACCGTGTTGGCGGATGTTGCCCAGCGCTTGCGTAAGACGGTGCGCGATACGGATATGGTGCTACGGTGGGGTGGGGAAGAGTTTTTAGTGTACGCCCCTAAATCTAATCCCGATCAGATCGCCATTTTGGTTGAGCGCCTTTTACAATCTGTCGGCGGCACCGGTATTGCTATCGGCGAGCATCAGATTCAGGTGACGATGACAGCTGGCTTTATTTCATTGCCTTTTTCAGGTTTTCCTGAAGATCAGTTCAACTGGGAAAAAGCCATTCATATTGCCGATATGGCCTTGTATTTGGGCAAGAGAAATGGGCGTAATCGTGCCTACGGTGTTGCCCGCGTGTTGGTTGATGCCGCCTCAGCAGTGCCATTTTTCGAAGATGACCTGGCCGCAGCGGTGAGCGCTGGCATCGTTGAGCTGACTGAAGTGATGGGGCCGCCTAAAATTGATTTCAGTCATGCTATGTAGAAAAATTTATTTGTGGTGTTGTATTTGTGCTTTTTGAACTGATCCCATTGAAGATAAATATGGCGTCAAGCCAACCTTGGTTTGCTATTTTGGGTAACGTCGGCACTGATGAAATTCTTTTTATCTCCTTACCGCGCGTTAGCGATATAATGCCGCCACGACGACAGCGTGATTAAAAAATTATCACGCTGCGAAGTTAAATAATGCTAGGGGTCCTGATATCGATAGTCGGTATCGGGTGAGAAATACCCTCGAACCTGATCTGGATAATGCCAGCGAAGGGAAGCCGCTAAAAATCGTACCCATAATGCTTGTCTGTGTTTGTTATGCGCGTACTGTGTTTTTAGAAACTCCTTTGCTGGCTCCATGCCAACAAGCAAAGGAGCCAAAACTAATGAATGCCAATCCTAAATTTCTGTCCGCAACAGCGACAGTTGACGAAGCCGCTATTGCGCCGCTGCCGAATTCCCGCAAAGTATATGTACAAGGTAGTCGTCCAGACATCCGTGTACCTATGCGCGAAATCAGCCAATCTGATACACCGGCATCTTTTGGTGCAGAAAAAAATCCGCCGATTTATGTGTATGACACTTCGGGTCCTTACACTGATCCGAACGTCAACATTGATATTCGTTCCGGTCTGGGATCTGTCCGTGGTGCATGGATTGCAGAGCGTGACGATACGGAAGAATTGTCCGGTCCGAGTTCTAAGTATGGTCAGGAACGTCTCAATGACCCACAATTAGCCGAGTTACGCTTCAATCTGAAACGACTGCCACGTCGTGCTAAAGCGGGTAAAAACGTATCGCAAATGCACTATGCGCGCCAAGGTATTATTACGCCAGAAATGGAGTACATTGCCATTCGTGAAAATTTACAACGCAAAGAATATTTAGCTAATTTAAAGGCGTCTGGCCCAATGGGTGACAAGCTCGCTGAGATGATGGGACGCCAGCATCCTGGACAATCCTTCGGTGCTGCAATTCCGGCAGAAATTTCACCTGAATTTGTACGTTCAGAAATTGCTCGCGGACGCGCTATTATTCCAGCCAATATTAATCACCCCGAAGTAGAACCGATGATTATCGGACGTAATTTTCTGGTGAAAATTAATGCCAATATCGGTAACTCCGCCGTCACTTCATCGATTGGTGAAGAAGTTGAAAAAATGACGTGGGCGATCCGCTGGGGGGGTGATAACGTTATGGATTTATCAACCGGCAAACATATCCACGAAACGCGTGAATGGATCATCCGTAATTCCCCTGTTCCTATCGGCACGGTCCCTATTTATCAGGCACTCGAAAAGGTTAACGGGAAAGCCGAGGATCTGACATGGGAGATCTTCCGCGACACACTGATTGAGCAAGCCGAACAAGGTGTTGATTATTTTACGATCCATGCAGGTGTGCGTTTGCAATATGTGCCATTGACCGCCAAACGCATGACAGGCATTGTCTCTCGTGGCGGCTCTATTATGGCCAAATGGTGCTTGGCGCATCACAAAGAAAGCTTCTTGTACGAGCACTTTGAAGACATCTGCGAGATCATGAAAGCGTACGACGTGTCGTTCAGTTTAGGTGATGGCCTACGCCCAGGGTCGATTTACGATGCTAATGATGAAGCGCAGTTAGGTGAGTTAAAAACCTTGGGTGAATTGACCCAGATCGCCTGGAAGCACGACGTGCAAGTCATGATCGAAGGTCCTGGTCATGTGCCTATGCATCTGATCAAAGAAAATATGGACCTGCAATTAGAGCAATGTCACGAAGCGCCGTTCTACACGCTCGGACCACTGACGACAGATATTGCTCCAGGTTACGACCACATTACGTCTGGTATTGGCGCAGCACAAATCGGCTGGTATGGTACCGCCATGTTGTGCTATGTCACACCAAAAGAGCACCTTGGTTTGCCGAATAAAGTCGACGTTAAAGACGGCATTATCACTTACAAAATCGCAGCGCATGCAGCCGATTTGGCGAAGGGACATCCGGGTGCGCAGATTCGTGACAATGCTTTGTCCAAAGCCCGTTTTGAATTCCGTTGGGAGGATCAGTTCAATATTGGCCTCGACCCAGATAAAGCACGTGAATTCCATGATGAAACCTTACCGAAAGATTCCGCCAAAGTCGCCCATTTCTGCTCCATGTGCGGCCCCCATTTCTGTTCCATGAAAATCACGCAAGAAGTGCGTGACTATGCTGCGAAGCAAGGAATATCAGAGATTGCTGCTCTGAAACAAGGGATGGAAGTAAAAGCGGTGGAGTTCGTTAAAAACGGTGCAGAAATTTATCGCAAACAGTGAGCGTCTTGATGGACTTGGAATTAGATATTGAACTCAATGGCAGCACGTATCAGGTCACATCCGGTAACACGATTGATGACTTGATTGGTGCGCTTGAGCTTAGAGAAAAGAACATCGCCGTGGCCGTCAATCGGCAGATTATCCCGCGTGGTCGGTGGGGTGAGTTGCAGCTCAAAAGTAAGGATAAAGTCGATATCGTCCGCGCTATTGGGGGCGGATAAATACTGACCTTATGCTGACCTTCCGCTGATAAGAAAAAAGATGTTGCGCAAGTAAAAAATTTGATTGCGCAACATTCTTTGCCTGCGATCTAAAAAAGGAATACAAATGCAAACAACAGAAGGTTTAACCATTGCCGGAAAAATCTACGGCTCACGCTTATTAGTTGGTAGTGGTAAATATAAAGATCTCGAACAAACGCGTCTGGCAACAGAAGCGGCTGGCGCTGAAATCATTACGGTCGCCATTCGTCGCGTGAATATCGGGCAAGATCCGAATGCGCCTAGTCTGCTCGATGTGGTACCGCCATCCAGATATACCATCCTACCTAATTCGGCAGGCTGCTATAACGCGCAAGACGCCGTGTACACCCTGCAATTGGGGCGTGAATTATTGGGTGGCCACAAGTTATGCAAATTAGAAGTCTTAGGCGATGAAAAAACCTTATTTCCAAATATGCCCGAGACCCTGAAAGCAGCCAAGACCTTGGTGAACGATGGCTTTGATGTGATGGTGTACTGTAGCGATGATCCAATTCAGGCAAGAATGCTGGAAGACATCGGCTGTGTTGCCGTTATGCCTTTAGCGTCACTCATTGGTTCTGGAATGGGCATTCTGAATCCGTGGAATTTGTCGTTAATCATTGAACAGGCGAAGGTGCCTGTGCTGGTGGATGCCGGCGTAGGTACGGCGTCCGATGCGGCGATTGCGATGGAGCTGGGATGTGATGGCGTGTTGATGAACACAGCGATTGCCGGTGCCCGCGACCCTGTTCGTATGGCGCGCGCCATGGGACTGGCTGTCGAGGCAGGGCGGGAAGCCTTTCTGGCAGGCCGTATGCCACGCAAGTTTGCGGCGTCGCCGTCATCACCAATGGCGGGGCGCATTGTCTGATGACGCATCCACAACGCCCTTGTGTACTGGTCTTTGCGGGGCATGACCCCAGCGGGGGCGCGGGGATCCAGGCGGATATTGAAGCGATTGCCGCGCAAGGCGCCCATGCCTTGCCGGTCATTACTGCGCTGACTGTGCAGGATAACGATCATGCATACGCAGTGCATGCCGTTGATGCGCAAATTATCTTGCAACAGGCAATGACACTGGTCGCTAAGATACCCGTATCGGTGGTCAAAATCGGTATCGTTGCGCACAAAAAGAATGCGGCCACCATTGCGCGTTTTATTCAGCAACTCAAACAAAAACAGCCCGCACTGCATGTAGTTCTGGATCCCGTACTTGGCAGTGGACACGGGGATCGCTTATCGCTCGATGACGCCGTCGAAGCGATACAGCCCTTACTCAACGTGGCGACGCTCATCACCCCCAATTTGCCCGAATTATTACGCTTAGCGCCCACATCAACAGGTTTTGTCGAGCAAGCCCAGAGATTGTTACAAAGCACGGCTGCCGATGTGCTTGTCAAAGGTGGACATGGGTCTGAGGCGCAGGTGAAGAATATCTGGTATCAAGCACAACATTTACAGGCGGCACAAGAATGGCTGTGGCCCCGATTAACAGGAGAATTCCATGGCAGCGGGTGCACACTGGCGTCAGCGATCGCGGGTCGACTAGCGATGGGTGAATCACTCGGGCTGGCGCTGGATCGTGCTCAGCAGTACACCCAAGAAGCGCTACACCAAGCGTATGCAATTGCTGCGGGACAGCTGATTCCACAACGAAACAGGATATAACATGAGCATCAACAATTTACGGGGATTGTATATCGTCACTCCGGACTGGGACGACACCGATCAATTAGTGACGGTCACTGAACAAGCATTAGAAGGCGGTGCGAATATTGTTCAGTATCGCCATAAAACAGCCAGTGCTGATCTGCGCAAAGAGCAGGCGCAGGCGTTGCAGCAGCTATGTCGTCGGTATCAAAAACCATTCATCATTAATGACCATCTGGATTTGTTTCTAGAACTCGATGCGGATGGATTGCATGTGGGTGGGATGGACATCTCTGTTGCAGAAGCACGGTCGCAGATTGGTCCGGACAAGATACTGGGCGCGTCGTGCTACGGCGATCTTGCTCTTGCCCGACTGGCGGTGAATACTGGGGCGAGTTATGTTGCCTTTGGTGGATTTTATCCTTCACGCATCAAAAAATACGCCGTTACAACCGCACATGAGATCGTGTCCGAGGCGGGGAGAGAATTTGCCTTACCCAAGGTGGTCATCGGTGGTATGACATTAGAGAACTGTCAGCCGCTGTTGGCGCATGGGACGGAGATGGTTGCTGTCATCAGCAGCGTCTATATGGCGGATGATCCTCAACTGGCAGCGCGTCAATTTGTGCGATTATTGGGCGGGACTGCAACGAAGTAAGGTAAAAGGGACGGCATCAGTGCTGTTCGTGGAGCAGAAACTACGTTGGCCGTGTGAACGTATGTTTCTTGCTTAACATGCAAAAATCCACAACAGGCGTCTTTGTTGCATGCAGCATGCAAGTACGGACAGCGAGATCGTTGTAGAGAACGGTTCAGTCGTCCCGCTCTCCCGTATAATCGGGGTATGCAAAATTTACTTCATAATTTAAATCCTGAGCAGCTTGCTGCTGTGACCCTGCCGGCGCAGTCGGCCCTGATTCTGGCCGGTGCCGGATCGGGCAAGACGCGTGTATTGACCACCCGGATTGCATGGTTAATCCAGACCGGACAAGTGTCGCCGGGGGGGATTCTGGCGGTGACCTTTACCAATAAAGCAGCTAAAGAGATGATGTCGCGTTTATCGGCGATGTTGCCGATCAATACGCGTGGTATGTGGATAGGTACCTTCCACGGCTTATGTAATCGCTTGCTACGTGCGCATCACCGCGATGCGGGCTTGCCACAAACATTTCAAATTTTAGATTCTGGCGATCAATTGTCATTTATTAAACGCTTGCTGAAAGCAAATAACATTGACGACGAGAAATTTCCACCCAAGACGCTGATGTATTTCATCAACAGTGCCAAGGATCAGGGATTACGTGCTGCGCAAGTCGATGCGTATGATGATTTCAACCGCAAGATGGTCGCGTTGTACGATTTATACGATGCGCAATGCCAACGTGAAGGCGTGGTTGATTTTGCGGAGTTATTGCTGCGCACCTATGAATTATTGAGCCGCAATCAACCGTTGCGCGAACATTATCAGGAACGCTTCCGCCATGTGCTGGTTGATGAGTTTCAGGATACCAACGATCTCCAGTATAAATGGCTCAAGCTCATGGCTGGTGCTGGTAATCGGCGTGCTGGTGCGGTGTTCGCGGTTGGTGATGACGATCAGAGTATTTACGCTTTCCGCGGTGCCAATGTAGGCAATATGTCGGCGTTTGAACGTGAATTTGAGGTTAAAAACCTCATTAAGCTGGAACAAAACTACCGTTCCCACGGTCATATTCTTGATAGCGCCAATATCCTGATTGCCAATAACAGCAAGCGTCTCGGTAAAAATTTACGCACCGACGCTGGGCATGGCGAGTTAGTCCGTATCATGGAAGCCAGCAGCGATATCCAAGAGGCAAACTGGATCATTGACGAAGCAAAAAATCTGATCCGTGAAGGATCATTACGTAGCGAAATCGCGATTTTGTACCGATCCAACGCGCAATCTCGTGTGATTGAGCATGCGTTGTTTACTGCCAACATTCCTTATCGTGTGTATGGTGGACAACGCTTTTTTGAGCGCGCTGAAATTAAACACGCAATTGCGTATCTGCAATTAATGGATAACCCACACAACGATTCAGCATTTTTGCGTGTGGTGAACTTCCCGACGCGCGGCATTGGTGCCCGCTCGATTGAACAACTGCAGGATGCCGCCAAACAGCAAGGCAGCTCATTGTATGCAGCAGTCCGGCATGTCGGTGGCAAAGCCGGATCGTCGTTAGCCAATTTTGTGAAGTTGATCGAAGGTGCGCGTTTTGAGACGCAAAATTTGCCTCTCCCTGAGATGGTGAAAATCGTACTCGATCTGAGTACGTTGATGACGCATTATCACGCAGAAAAGGAAGGTGCCGACCGGATAGAAAACTTGGAGCAGTTGGTCAATGCGGCGACCTTGTTTGTTTCCGAAGAAGGTTTCGGTAAAGAAGCACCGGCATTCAGTGGCCCTGCCAGCAGTGCTGCGGTGTTATTAGATAATGGTGATGGTACAACCATCATTGATGCCGATGCGGCATTGCCAACCTTGATGTCACCGTTATCGGCATTCCTGTCGCATGCGTCGCTGGAAGCTGGTGATAATCAGGCGCAAGCTGGGCAGGATGCGATGCAATTAATGACTGTGCATTCTGCTAAAGGTCTGGAGTTTGATGCGGTGTTTATTACCGGTCTCGAAGAAGGCTTGTTCCCGCATGAAAACAGCGCGCAAGAAGAATCCGGTGTCGAAGAAGAGCGGCGCCTGATGTATGTAGCGATTACCCGTGCCCGCAAACGCTTGTACCTGAGCTTCTCGCAGACTCGCATGTTGCACGGTCAGACTCGCTACAACATGCGCTCGCGCTTCTTTGATGAATTGCCGGAAGAGTCACTGAAGTGGCTCTCGCCTAAAGTGCAGCCAAGCTGGTTTGGGCAGTCTAAAAAGTCAGCCTGGGATGAAACGTCGATCGAAGACGCGGGGCGCGATGCAAACCGGATTGCACAGCAAATGACAAAACAAAGCTCATCGATGACGTGGCGCATCGGTCAGGGCGTGACGCACCCTAAATTTGGTGAAGGTGTCATTGTCAACATTGAGGGCAGTGGCAGCAATGCCAGAGCGCACATTAATTTTGGGCAATTTGGGATGAAGTTACTGGATCTGAGTGTCGCTAAATTAGAGAAAATTTAATACAACTTTATTTTCACAGCAACGCTGAGGGATGGCCTGCTCCCGCGTCATGGTGCCATCTCTTAGCTCTGTATCCCATTGTTATTTTTCACATTACCTGATGTGACTGAGTTGGCGAAGTGAATGCGCCCATTTTGCGTCGGTTCGTCTGTGTCTCGGCGAATGTCAATCTGAACGAGGAAGCTCTATGGCAATTGATCAATTATTAGAATACCTCGCTGCCGGACTCTTTGGGCTAGCGGTATTGCACACCTTTTCGACGAAATACTTTTTAAATCTCGCGCATCGCAGTCCGCGTCATGCCGGCTTATGGCATTTGCTTGGCGAAGTCGAAGTGGTCTTCGGTTTCTGGGCACTGGTGCTGGTGACCTCCATGAGTATGATGTTCGATCTTCATCACGCCATTGCTTATTTGGAGTCGCAGAACTTTACGGAGCCGCTCTTTGTCTTTGTCATTCTCGTCATTGCCGCGACCAAACCAGTACTGTGGTTAGTACAAGAAGTTGTGTCCCGTATTGCTCACGTGTTGCCTTTTTCGAGACAGTTATCCTTATATCTGCTGTGCTTAACGCTGGTACCTTTACTCGGTTCATTTATTACAGAGCCTGCAGCGATGACGCTGGCCGCCTTAATGCTCAAGGAGCGTTTCTATCAAAAAAATATCTCCTCACGCATGAAATACATGACCCTTGGGGTCTTGTTCGTCAATGTTTCGATTGGCGGCGTGCTGACACCGTTCGCTGCACCTCCGGTATTGATGGTCGCTGAAAAGTGGGGATGGGACATCGCCTTCATGAGTAGCTCCTTTGGCTGGAAGGCTGCCTGCGCGGTGGTGATAAATGGCTTATTGATGACGTTGTGGTTCAAGCGCGAATTGTTGCAGTTATCGGAAACTGAACATGTAAAAAACGAAACACGGATGCCCATCGCAGTGGTGGCGATCCATCTCTTGTTTTTGGGAATGACGGTCTGGTTTACGCACTATCCTGTCGTTTTCTTAGGTTTATTTATGTTTTTTCTCGGCTATACCGAGGCGTACCAGCGATATCAGGATAGATTGATGCTCAGAGAAGGCTTACTAGTTGCATTTTTTTTGGCTGGTCTCGTCGTGCTTGGTGGAATGCAACAGTGGTGGTTGCAGCCGATATTAGCGGGTCTCAACAGTACGGTGCTGTTTTTCGGTGCGATGTCATTGACGGCCATTACTGACAACGCGGCGCTGACTTATCTTGGGTCTTTGGTGAGTGGTTTGTCACCTGAAGCGAAATATGCGTTGGTGGCAGGTGCTCTGACGGGTGGAGGCTTGACGGTGATTGCGAATGCACCGAATCCGGCGGGATATGCGATTTTGAAGGACTGTTTTGATGAAGGTGCAATCAGTCCGTCGGGATTGTTTCTTGCTGCTTTGATACCAACAGCGATAGCGGCGTTCTTTTTTCTGGTGTTTTAATTAAGAGCGGTGTTGAATCGTGTCCAAACACCACGCCTCTTTGTTCGAGGATATTCTTTCATTTGACGTCGACCACAACATTGTCATTCCCGCATGCTTTTAGCGGGAATCTAAGTTTTTCTTCTTTATAGCTTCTAGCGCAAGTTTTCTACAGCATCAGATGTAATACGCAGTTGTCGTCATCACTTTTGCCATACATTTCATACCAACGCGCACTGGTAACGGTAATTCGCTGGCGCCTAGTGATTTTGCTGCAGCGCCGTGGGCGACTTCATCAACGCGCATTTGTTCGACGATGGCGCGGGACTTGCTGTCGCTTTCTGGCAAGGCTTGTAGATGGCTAGCGAGATGCGCTTCAACTTGGCGTTCTGTTTCAACCACAAATCCGAGACTTGCTGCATCGCCGCATTTTGCAGCAATGACGCCGCACACATAGGCGCCGGCGTACCACAGCGGACTCATGAAACTCGTATGCGAGTTCAACTCTGTTAAGCGTTGCGCGGTCCACGCGAGGTGGTCCTCTTCTTCGATGCACGAATGCTGTAGCTGACGGGCGACTTCTGGTGTATGCGAAAAGCTGCTTTGGGCGTCATATAGTGCTTGCGCGCAAATTTCACCCACATGGTTGACCCGCATCAGACCAGCGCTGTGTTTTTGTTCCTGTTCAGTCAATGTACAGCTGTCGACATGCGCGGCTGGATTGGGGCGTGAGCTTTTGGCCTGTGCAGAGACCGTGCGCAGAGCACGATCAAATGCCATCAACAGGCGATCTGGATGAGGAAAAGACATAGTTGGACTCGAAGTAGCAAAGATATTCTGGAATGTCCGTCATTGTAGAGCAGTTCTGCGATCGTCATTCACAGAGCGCGTTTGCGCTAGCTTAAGCTGGCGCTAAATTTTTAAGAAATTTTTAAGAAATTTTTAAGAAACTATTCTTAATCTTCATTTTCAATTGAAAAGTTTGTTGCGAGTTCGCCACATTTTGTTCGTTTAAAGACGGTCGTTCGCAAATTTGCTTTGCTCAAAACCGACTAGTTTGATTCAATCAGTCTTAGCTTCTGAATCGACAAGTAAATCGAGAGGTTTCGAAGTTTTTGCAGTAAAAATCAAAAAGAACCAATTAGAGTTCGTTCCATTACTGGATTATCAAAGATAAATTTGGAGACTTACACAATGAAAAAATCACTTATTGCTTTTGCAGTCCTCGGCGCATTTGCTGCTTCAGCATCTGCACAATCAAACGTCACCTTGTACGGCATTATCGATGCTGCGGTGATGTACAACACCAACCAGACAGCTGCTGGCGGTAACAAGCTCACGCTCGACGCTGGTCAATTGTTGACATCCCGCTGGGGTATCAAGGGTAGCGAAGATCTGGGTGGCGGTATGAAAGCGATCTTCAACTTAGAAGGCACACTGGCAAATGATACTGGTGCAGCTGGTGCAGGTTTTGGTGGTAACTCTTTTACACAAGCTGGTAGTGGCTCATCCTTGTTTGACCGCCTTTCATGGTTGGGGTTGAGCGGTGACTTCGGTACAGTGACTGCTGGTCGTAATAACATTCTGGGTGTTGACTCTGTTGGTATGGCCGATCCAATGGGTCTGGCTCATGCAGGTAGCAATCCGAACGTCATGTTCAGTGCGTTGAATTCGGGTGCAACATTCGGTGGCTTCGGTACAAACCAAGGCGGTACAGGACTGCGTCAGAACAACTCTGTTAAGTATGTTTCTCCTTATCAGAACATGAACGGTTTCGGTGTCGGTCTGATGTACGGTGCAGGTGAGCAAGCTGGCAACACGTCAGGCAGCCGTTACATGGGCGCATCTGCCTTCTTCACTGATGGTAAAAATGGTGCTGCTATTTCCTACGCTAAACTCAATGACGTAACCGGAAATGCATCGTTGTCTGGTGTTGCCCTCGGTTTGAAATACTATGTAACGCCGGAAGTGAAGTTGAATTTTACGTATTCTCAAAATACAGTCGATGGCAAAATTATGATCCCTGTCAGTGCGACGCTGGCATTGAACGCAGATCAGCGTAAGATTGCTGTCATTGGCGCAGGCGTTGATTACTCTCTCTCTCAGCAAACGACGCTGACGGCAGCGTACTACGATACAAAACGCTCCGGTGACGTTGGTGGGTTGTTAGATGGCAAAGCTGATCAATACATCTTGCTCGGTAAGTACGCGTTAAGTAAGCGTACAACAGCCTATGCTTCTGTGGTGTATGCAAAAGCTGGATCAGCTAATGCCCAAGACACAGGCTTGTCTTTAGGCATCATCGCTGCTGGAAACTCCACAGCGGTTCGTACTGCGGTAGGCGTTTTGCATTCATTCTAACTTGAATATAATTTGCTAAAAATTGCTGTTCGCAATATTTAAAAGCCTCATTCTGAACTGCACCCCAAAAGTTGGACACCCGTCCTAACTTTTGGGGTGTTTTCATGAGTAAATACACAAAGCAATTCAAACTGGCCGTTGTTAAACGGTATCAAGAAGGTTCAGCGGGTTATCAAGCCG